>CAZNHI010000362.1:0-3296 GCA_964572535.1 uncultured Dehalococcoidia bacterium | reverse complement strand
GTCCGCGTAAGACGCCCCCCGCATCCGCGCCGTATCCAGCGCCCTCAAAGCCACATCCCGCATAACGACCTCCGGTCACGCAAATCCGTGTAGCTGCAGGTTCTTCAGACCTGCCCGAAACCCCGCTCGTCCCTGCCCGAGACCCCCGCTCGTCCTGAGGCTCTCGAAGGACGAGCCCACGCGCGATTCTACGACTTCGCTGAGGGCGTGCGCCTGGTCGACCGTCTGTCGTTGCGAGCCATCACGCCGCAGCGGGAGCCGAAGTGCATCCTGAGCCCAGTCGAAGGGCAATCTCGGTACACGGCTCAAGCTGGCGCATCGTCCGCGTGAAGTTCCCGGGCAGCGCTTATACTACGCACCAACACACGCAACTCATCATTTCTGAAAAGAGGCTCCCGTGTTCCAGCCAGGCCGGTCGCTCCTCGTCCCCACCCGTCACTTGCTCGTCGCCTTTGGCCTCGGCCTCGCCGTGCTCGCCGCCGGCTGTGGCGGTGGCGGCGACAAGAACGGCTACCCACCCCAGGTCAAAGAGAACTTCATCAACAGCTGCACGTCCACCGGCGGCGACAAGGCCCAGTGCACCTGCGCCTGGGAGGAGATCACCGACACCTTCACCTACAAGGAGTTCGTCGAGATCGAGAACGAGCTGAGCGCCGGCACCGGCGGCGAAGAGCTGGTCCCGATTATCGAGAAGTGCCTCCTCGGATAGTCAGGTTGCGGCAGCAGGCGATGTAGTGGGGAACCGACCGGAGACGCCTCGTGCGTCCCGCTGCCCCGGGGTTCAACCCGGAGTATCGCTACCCCTCAGACCCCTAGAATAACGCGGTGACCGCCGAAGCCTACTTCGCCGCCCCTCACGGCCCGGAGCGCGACGCCTACCTCGAATCCCTGACGCCGGCAGCCCTGCTGCAGCTCGGCATCGACCTCTACAACGCGGGACACTACTGGAACGCCCACGAAGCCTGGGAGCAGGTCTGGCTCGACGCCGAACGCGACCTGCGCGGCTTTTACCAGGGCCTGATCCAGGTCACCGCCGCCTTCGTCCACGTCACCCGAAACGAGTACCCCGGCGCCATCCGCCTGCTCGACGCCGGCATCGACAAGCTGCAGCGCTACCCGGACGCCTACCTCGGCGTGCGACTCGCCCCGCTGCTTACCGGCGCCCAGACCGCCCGCTCCCGCCTGCAGCACCTCGGCGCCAAGCGCATCACAGACTTCGACCGCGCCCTCATCCCCAGGATTGAGACCGAAACGCCAGCGTAGGGGCGCAATTCATTGCGCCCAATGCGCTGGCCTTCGCCGGCCTTCCGCAACCTCACGCCTGCGTGTCCGGCTCCCGCTCCTCCGCATACCCCGAACGCAGGTGCACCGGCTCCGCCGCCCGCGCCCGCATCCGCAGGTTCAGCCCCTCCACGAACACCGAAAACGCCATCGCGAAGTAGATGTAACCCTTGGGGATGTGCTGGTCCAGAGACTCCGCCACCAGCGACATGCCGATCAGCAGCAGGAAGCTCAGCGCCAGGATCTTCACCGTCGGGTGGTCGTCCACGAACCCGCTGATCACGCCCGAAGACACCAGCATCACGCCCACCGCGATCACCACCGCCGCGATCATCACCTCAACATCGTCAGCCGTACCCACCGCCGTGATCACCGAGTCCAGCGAGAACACCATGTCCAGCACCAGGATCTGCGCGATCACCGCCACGAAGGAAGGCGCCACACGCTCGCTGGCGTGCCCCTCGCGACCCTCCAGCTTGTCGTGAATCTCGAACGTGCTCTTGGCTAACAGGAACAACCCGCCGGCCAGCAAGATCAAGTCCCGGCCCGACAGCTCCTCCTCGAACACCGTGAAGATCGGCTCCGTCAGCTTGATGATCACCGAGATCGAAAGCAGCAGCAGGATGCGGCTGAACATCGCCACACCCAGCCCCACCCTGCGCGCCCGCGCCTGGTCGGCCTGCGGCAGCTTGCCCGCCAGGATCGAGATGAACACCACGTTGTCGATGCCCAGCACGACCTCCAGGGCCGTCAGCGTCAGCAGCGCCACCCAGATCTCGGGGTCGGATATCCATTCCATCGCTGAAGGTTCCCCTGCGGCCTAACGGAACGCCGGCGCCACGTCCTCGATGAACCTGTCGCGCAGCTCTGCCGTCTGTCCGGCACTCAGCCCCGCCGTGAACACCGGCATGATGAACTCGTCCACACCCGCGTCCCGGTAGCGGCCGATCAGGTCGCGTATCTCCTCCGCGCTCCCGGCCACCAGCGGCATCCTCGAGTTCGCCTTCGCCAGTTCGACCGCCTTTTTATCGTCGCTGATCATCAGCAGCGTCTGCGTCGAGCGCTTGATCTGCTTCGGGTCGCGCTTTACCTCTTCGCAGTGCCGCTCCAATACCGCCGTTTTCTGTGCCACCACCTCCGGCGAGCCCCAGACGTTCCACTCGTCCGCGAATCGAGCCGCGATGCGCAGCGTGATCTGCTCGCCGCCGCCGCCGACCAGCAGCGGCACGTGTGCCTGCACCGGCTTCGGCATCAGAGGCGCGTCGTGAAACTTGTAGTGCTTGCCCTCGAAGGTCGTCTTCTCGTTGTCGAAAAGGCTGCGGATGATCTGGATCGACTCTTCCAACCGCCGCAGACGGCTGCCCACGGTGTAGAAGGGGATGTCGTACGCCGTGTGCTCGTTCTCCTGCCAGCCGGAGCCCAGGCCCACGACCACGCGCCCGCCGCTGATGATGTCGACCTGCGCCGCCTGCTTCGCCAGCACGCCGGGATTACGGTACGTGTTGCCCGTGACCATCGTCCCCAGCCGCACCCGCGACGTCAGCGCCGCCAGGCCAGCCAGCACGGTCCACGCCTCCTGCACGGGCGCCAGCAACTCAGCCGGGTTCAGCGGCATGAAGTGGTCAGCCACCCAGATGCCGTCCCAGCCCGTCTTCTCGACGTGCTGAGCCTCCGCCACGATACCCTGCCACGGGTTCAAAGGATTCAGCCAGGCGCCAAACTTCATCAGATTCGTTCTCTTTTCTAGCCCTTGGGAATGCACAGACTATGTCAGATCGAGATTCATAGCGCACCGCCCCTCTGCCCCGGGTTCAGTCCTATGCACTCTGCCCTATGCACTCTGTACTCATTCTCCCGCCTTGCGACTACTCGACCCGCCAACCTATACTCGACCTAGCGGGGCGCAAGACCGACCGGAGTAAACGACTTGGCCTACAAGATCATCGAGACCTGCATCGGCTGCACCGCCTGCACCAAGCGCTGTCCCACGGAGGCCATCACCGGCTCCCGTAACC
>CAZNHI010000361.1:0-3301 GCA_964572535.1 uncultured Dehalococcoidia bacterium | reverse complement strand
GGGTTCGGCCGGCATGTACATCGGCCTGATCGCGGTCCTAATGTTCGTGCTTGCGGTCGGCGAGTCGGAGTTCGGCTCGAAGCGCTGGATCGAGATCGCCGGCCAGCGCCTGCAGCCCTCCGAAATCGGCAAGCTCGTGATCATCCTGGCGCTGGCCAAGTACCTCTCCGACAATGCGGACCGCGTCAAGGAGCTGTCCGTTTTCCTGACGTCGCTGGCCATGGCCGCGGTGCCTGCGCTGCTGGTGTTCGCGGAGCCGGACCTGGGTTCCGCCTCGATCTTCCTCTTCGTCTGGCTGGGCATGGTGATCATGGCCGGCGCAGACATGCGCCATGTTCTGGGCAGCATCGGCATGGTGATCGCGATGGCGCCGTTCGGGCTGATCATCGTTGTCACGGAGTACCAGCGCGAGCGCGTCAGCCTCTTCCTGGACCCGACGCGTGACGCGTTGGGTTCAGGCTTCAACATCCTGCAGGCAGAGATCAGCGTTGGCTCCGGCGGCCTGTTCGGCAAGGGCCTGACGCAGGGCTCGCAGACGCAGCTCGATTACCTGCGCACGCAGACGACCGACTACGTGTTCAGCGTCCTCGGTGAGGAGCTGGGCTTTGTGGGCGCGATTGTCCTATTCTCGCTGTTCGTCCTGCTGCTGTTCCGGGGCCTGCGCGCCGCCGCGATCTCGCAGGACGTGTTCGGACGCATGATCGCGGTCGGCATCGTGATCTTCGTCCTGTTCCAGGCGTTCATCAACATTGGCGTGAATATCCGGCTGTTCCCAGTGACGGGGATCCCGCTGCCCTTCATCAGCCAGGGAGGCAGCTCGTTGGTGACGGTGTTCATCGCCGTCGGGCTCCTGGAGAGCGTGATCATGCGCCACAGGCAGGTGTCTCTGTAACTGCTGGAGGTGAAGCATGGCATCGAACGTTGGCAGCGGCATTCGCGCTGACCCCTGGGTGCTCAAGACGCCGAGCGGTGGGTCAGAGTTCACGGCGTTTCGCGACGAGTCTCTCGACCCTCCGGCGCTGGTGGTGCTGGTGGGCAAGACGGAGTTGCGCTATCACCTGCGCTGCGTCGACGACCTGCACGCGATGCTCAAGCAGCACGGCGACTGGCTGCCCCTCGGCAGCACCGATGAACAGAAGCCGGCCGTCGAGGGCACGGTAGAGGCCTGGGGACGCTCGGAGAGCAACCCCGTTGGCGGCTGGTACGGGCTGAAGAAGGGCTTGCGCGGGCGCTTCGGCATGTACGTACCGCCGGTGCTCAAGGTCCTCGGCCTCGCCGAGGTCGAAGAGCTGCCGCGCAACAACCGCATGCGCGCGCTTTAGACGGCCCGAGTGCTTTATGGGGCCAATGTCCTCAAGGAAGTCTCCATGCGAAATTGGCTGATGGCTTTAGCCGTGGTTCTTGCATTGCTAGTTTCGAGCTGCGGGAATGGTGAGTCGGACCAACTCAAGGGCACAGCAACGCCGGAACCAACAGCCACCGTACAAGGCGAGGAGGACTACTTTCGAGGTACGCTGAATGGCTTCGAATTCGGTAGGTCGCTACCCGTTACGGAAATGTCAAACAAATGCACTGGCAATCCCGTGAAGGACGGGGGTGCCACGGAAGCGAGTTCATCAGGTCTCAACTTCGAGTTGACTTACCTGCCGGCTGCCGCGCAACTCAACTATGTCGCCTCTAGCCTCTGCGTGGATGATGTCTTCCTGATTAACAAGCAGTACTCGGTTCAAGGTGCGGGGTTCTTTCAAGTGCGAAGACGAAAAGGGCCGCCATTCTTCGAGGCTGACTTCACTCGCGACCAACTTCGACCGGCGACAATCGGAGGGCGGCCTGCAGTGGTTGCGCCGTCCGTCATCTATCTTCGCGATGCTGGCAGTTCCTGGTATCTCTACGCGATGGGCGTTGACATCAATGAGCTTGAGACGATAGCTGAAGGACTGCGCGCGCAATAGCTGCCCGATTCTCACTGTCCACTTTAGTCGCCAAGCCCTCCAGGCAATAAAGAGGCCCCGGAATCCCCGGGGCCTGTCTTATGCTTCGTTGCGTTCGCGGTGCTTACGTGCTGGTCTCCGCCAGCTCCGGCGCCTCCTGCTTGGTGATGGCGATCTCGCCGCCTTCGCAGTCGACAATCACGGTGTCTGCCGGGCCGAAGCGGCCTTCGAGCAGCGCTTCGCTCAGCCGGTCCTCCATCTCGTTCTGGATCACGCGGCGTAGCGGGCGGGCGCCGAACACGGGGTCGTAGCCCTTCTCGCCCAGCCAGTCGCGCGCCGCGTCTGTTACTTCCAAGCTGATGCCCTTGGTCATCAGGTTCTTCGAGACGTCGATCAGCAGGATGTCAACGATGCGGCGGATGTGTTCCCTGGCCAGCGAGTGGAACACGATCTGGGCGTCGATGCGGTTGAGGAACTCGGGACGGAAGACGCGCTTCAGCTCTTCCGTGACCTTGTCCTTCATGCGCTTGTACACTTGCTCTTCCGTCTTCGCGTCGTCCGTGTTGGTCGAGAAGCCCAGGGCGCTTTCGCGGCGGATCAGGTCTGAGCCGACGTTTGAGGTCATGATGATGATCGTGTTACGGAAGTCGACCTTGCGGCCCTTGGCGTCCGTCAGGCTGCCGTCGTCGAAGACCTGCAGCAGCATGTTGAACACGTCCGGGTGGGCCTTTTCGATCTCGTCCAGCAGGATCAGGCAGTAGCCCTTGCGCCGCACCGTGTCGGTCAGCTGGCCGCCGTCGTCGTAGCCGACGTAACCGGGAGGGGCGCCGACCAGACGCGAGACGTTGTGCTTCTCCATGAACTCCGACATGTCGAGCCGGATCATCGCGTCCTGGTTGCCGAACATGAACTCGGCCAGGATCTTCGGCAGGTAGGTCTTGCCGACACCGGTGGGCCCGAGGAACAGGAAGACGCCGATGGGGCGTTTCGGGTCCTTGAGGCCGGCGCGGGAGCGGCGGACCGCCTTGCTGATCGTGGTGATAGCTTCGCCCTGGGCGATAACCTTGTCGCGCAGGTAGTCTTCCATGTGGACCAGGCGCTCGGACTCTTCGCTGGCGATGCGCGTGACCGGAATGCCCGTCCACATCGCCACGACCTCGGCTATGTCCTCTTCGCCAACGATGGCTTTGGGCATCAGGCCTTCGTCGGCCATGCCCTCTTCCATCTTCTCGATGCGCTCCTGCAGCTTCAGCTCGCGGTCGCGGAGTTCCGCGGCGAACTCATACTGCTGGGCGCCGATTGCCTGGTCCTTCTCCTTGCGCAGGCTCTCGAGGCCGCGCAGTGCTTCCTGCAGGGAGGGGGGTGTCGAC
>CAZNHI010000360.1:0-3304 GCA_964572535.1 uncultured Dehalococcoidia bacterium | reverse complement strand
TATTTTCCCCGAAGGTTGCCCCTCCAGTATCGTCAGCGCTGCGACGTTTCACTTCCGTGTTCGGGATGGGAACGGGTGGTTCCATCGCGCTCTAGCCACCGGCCAAACGAAGTATAGCAAAGACCATAAGGTTGGTGGAATAGGGGATGACCACTTGAAGGGAGGCGTCGGGTAGAATAGAACGCATGAGCGCGAACCCTCGCATTTGCTTCAACTGCGGAGAAAGAGCCACCACTAAGGAGCACGTGATTCCCAATGGTCTCTATCCAAAGTCGTCCAATGCGCGACGGATCACGATCCCGGCGTGTCGTAGTTGCAACAACGGAATCTCTCAGGACGAGGAGTACTTCCGTACCATCCTGGCCACGATGCAATGGGCCCCTTCGCCTGCAGTTGAGGAGGTGCTTACTCAACGAGTCGTTCCATCGTTCCGTGAGGACAATACCAAGCTCAGGAGAGGGCTCCTCGGAGCAATGGAGAGCATCCTCGTAGAGACGGATCGAGGCCTAGTTGAGACTGGCCGCATACAGATCGACGCGGCACGGATGGACAAGGTCGCTGAGAAAATTGTGAGGGGCCTCTACTACCATCTCCGTCACGAACCAATGTCTGAGAGCATCTCATTCAGTCACTACTGGATGCCTCGCGAGCCCTTGGCCGAAGAAGCGCTGCAGGGCGGTCTTATCAGTGTTGATCCGGAAGTCTTCTCTTGTCGTTACCGTGTCACTTCGGGACATCCCCACGCTTCTTTATGGTGGCTCCTTTTCTACCGCAACGTCCTCCACGTCGTTTCAGCGGTGGAGCCAACTGCGTCCAGTACAATGGGCTTGTGAAGCAGGTCGTCATCATTGACTACGGGGCGGGGAACCTGCGCAGCGTCTCTCGCGCCATCGCCTACCACGGCTTCGAGCCAGTGATCAGCTGCGAACCACAGGCGATCGCGAGCGCAGAGGCGGTTGTGCTGCCCGGCGTCGGCGCCGCGGCGGACACGATGCGCAACCTGCAGCAGGGCGGCCTCGTGCAGCCGATCCGCGAGTACATTGCGAGCGGGCGTCCCTACCTGGGCGTCTGCATGGGGCAGCAAGCGCTGCTCAGCGTCAGCGAAGAGGGCGGCGAGCACGCCTGCCTGGACGTGGTGCACGGCCGCGTCAAGCGCCTGCCAGCAGGCCAGAAGGTGCCGCACATGGGCTGGAACCAGGTGCGGCAACGCGTCGCCCACCCGATCTTCGAAGGCATCGAGGACAACACCTACTTCTACTTCGTCCACTCCTACTATCCGAAGCCGGACGACGAATCTGTGGTAATCGGCGAGACGGATTACGGCGTGACCTTCGCGAGCGTGCTGGCGCAGGACAACGTGATCGCCACGCAGTTCCACCCGGAGAAGAGCGGTAAGGACGGACTGCGCTTCTACGCCAACTTCCTGCGCATCGCCTTCCCTGAGCTTGCCGTACCAGCCGTCTGACGTGTCCTTTGAAGTAATCCCGGCAATTGACCTGCGGGGAGGCAAGTGCGTCCGCCTCTTCCAGGGCGATTACGCCAAAGAGACCGTCTACGGCGAAGACCCCGTGGCGATGGCGCTGCACTGGCAGGAGCTGGGCGCGCCCCGGCTGCACGTCATCGATCTGGATGGCGCGCGCAGCGGCTACCAGGCCAACTCCAGCGCCGTGCGCGCCATCGTCGACGCGGTGTCGATCCCGGTCGAACTTGGTGGTGGCGTGCGTGACCTGGACGTCGTCTCGAACTGGCTCAATGCCGGCGTCGAGCGTGTCTACCTCGGCACCGTGGCAGTGACGGACCCCGATCTGGCCGCGGCGGCCTGCAAGCGTTTCGCCGGCCATGTCGCCGCTGGCGCAGACGCCAGAGACGGGCGCATCGCGGTACGGGGGTGGGAGGTGGAGTCGGCGGAGACGGTCGTCGATTTCGCCCGGCGCTTGCTCAAAGACGGCGCTTGCGCGATCAGCTACACGAACATCGCGCTGGACGGCACGCTTGCGGGCCCGGACATCGCTGGCATGACGGACCTGCTCGAGGCTATCGGCCCTACCGAGGCGCAGATCATCCTCTCGGGCGGCGTCGCGTCGGTGCTCGATATCCTGCACGCGGCGGAGATCGCCGGGCTCGGCGGTGTTATCGTCGGGCGGGCCCTGTATGAAGGTACGGTTGATCTGGCGGAAGCGCTGGATGCAGTAGCAAGGATGGAAGCATGAGTCTCGAAGCGTTTGACCACTACACGTTGAGCTGCAGCGACCTGGACGCCACCTGGCGCTTCTACCAGGATGCCCTGGGCCTCAAGGTAACGGAGCGCACCGGTTTCCCGATCAAGGCCGCGATTGTTTGGATCGGCGACACGCAGGTTGTGCACATGTTTCAGTCGCGGCCGGAGGCGAATGAGATATTCGCTCGCCTGGCGCCGAAGGACGAGGAAACGAAGCCCTTCCCTACGGGCCGGATCATGCACGTTGAGTTCTGGGCCAAGGACCTCGCCGGGATGCGCAAGCAGCTCGCGGCAGCCGGCGTCGAGTTCGCGGAGCGCACGCTGCCGGACAAGCACCAGGTGACGATGGGAGACCCGGACGGCATCCACGTCGGCCTCAACTTCCCGCTGGCTGAGATCCAGGCGTAGCGCGGAGTCTCATTTCACGCCTAACGGCGGCCTGCAGGGCCGCCGTTATACTTATTGGTAAAGAAATGCTGACCAAACGTGTGATCCCCTGCTTCGACGTCGACAACGGGCGCGTGGTCAAAGGCGTCTCCTTCGTGGAGCTGCGCGACGCCGGCGACCCCGTAGAGCTGGCCCCCATCTACGAGGCGGAGGGCGCGGACGAGCTCGTGTTTCTCGACATAACGGCATCGTCGGACGACCGCCGCACCACCTACGACATGGTCGAACGCACTGCCAGCCGCGTCTTCATCCCGTTCACCGTCGGTGGCGGGGTGCGCAGCGAGCAGGACGCGCGCCTGCTCCTGGAACTCGGTGCAGAGAAAGTATCGATCAACAGCGCCGCGGTGGCCGACCCCTTCCTGGTCGGCAGGGCGTCTGAGCGCTTCGGGGCGCAGTGTATCGTCGTAGCGATCGACGCGCGCGCCGCCGGCGCAGGACGCTGGGAGGTCTACACCCACGGCGGCAGGCGCCCGACCGGCCTCGACGCGGTCGAGTGGGCGAAGAAGGTAGTCGGCCTGGGCGCCGGCGAGCTGCTAGTCACGAGCATGGACACCGACGGCCACCTGCACGGCTACGATCTGCCCCTGACGCGCGCCATTTCAGAGGCCGTGGAGGTCCCGGTCATCGCGTCCGGTGGTT
>CAZNHI010000359.1:0-3312 GCA_964572535.1 uncultured Dehalococcoidia bacterium | reverse complement strand
CGTACACCGGCGCATAGTCGCGCACCAGCGCCGTGGCGCCGATGTTCTGGAGGCCGATCGAGTTGAGCATGCCGGCCGCCGTCTCGGCGATGCGCACCGGTGGGTTGCCCCGCCGCGGCGCCAGCGTCGTTGTCTTGGTGACGATGCCACCCAGGCGCTGGATGTCGAACAGCTTAGACTGCTCCAAGCCGTAGGAGAACGTCCCGGACGCGACCATCACCGGGTTGGGCAACTCCAGGCTGCGCTTGGCGCCCGGCGCCAGCTCCACCCTCATCGATACGCCCTCAGTCATCGCTTCGATTATAGGCGGCGCAGCACCAGCAGCCCGTCTTCGTCACGCGCCCGCATCGCGAAATCGAAGCGGTCAGCCTCGAGACAGGCGGATATATCCCGTTCATGCACGCCCGGCGTCCCGGCTTCCACCCGGCGCCGGATAATTCTGGCGGCGTTGGATTCCCGGGCGCGCCGCAGAAATGGAGCGGAGTCAACGCCCGGCTCCTCTACCAGAGCCGCGATGTACTCCGCGCAAGCCCGATCCTCCTCAGCCGTACCGCTGGAACCCGTGACCACGTAGTACACCTCTGCCGCACCCGAATCTCGAATCTCGTTGGCGGTGGCGCCGGCCGTGAGGAAGGCGGCGCAGTACAGCTGCTCCGCCGCCTTCGCCGCCACCGCGCCCACCGTCCCGGCCGTCGTCTTCTGGACGATCGTGCGTCCGGCGAGATTGCCGTACGCCTGCAGCTCGACCGGTGAGTTCGACAACTCGAAGCCCTCAGCCGGTTCTGCGTCTTTCAGCGCCAGCGCGCGAGGGATCGACGCTTTCAGCGCCAAGGCTTCGTCGAGGTCGTCACTGAGCACGATGCGCTCCGCGCCCAGCCCGAACGCCCACGCTGCTGTCGAGAACGCCCGCAACACGTCGATCACCACCGCGACGCCCTGGACACGCCCGCACTCAGCGATCGAAACGTAAATGGGGCGATGGCGCATGAGAGCAGTATTAACTAAAGGGGCGAGCGGAGACAAAAAGAAAGGAGAGGCCCGACCGAGGTGGGCCCCTCCTAGTGCTGGCGTTGGATTCAGGCTAGTCCTCGGCTACGGGCGCCTTCTCTTTGACCACGGGGCGGCTACCGCCGCCCATGCGGCTGATGCTGCGCATCGGGTCACCCTCCCAGAGGGTGTCCTGCGCAGAGTTCTGGAACTCGCGCTCCTCACCGCACAGCTTGCACGTGCCGAGGCTCAACGCGCCGTGCGGGCTTTCGATCACCCAGTGGTGGCGGCACGTGGGAGCTTCCTGCTCCGCGTTCTCCTCGTAGACCTGCTCTTCAATTACCGGGGTTTGCATTTACTTCCTCTCGATCCTTCAACCACCCGTCGCTACTTAATACGTTCGGCTGGGGTGCGCTGGATCATCTATCGCGCCTCCAAAATTATCAGCCGGGAGTCTGATCGTCAAGGTTTCTACGTAAAATACCTGAAAAGATTCCTTAAATAAGTATTAAACGGATTCCTTCAGCGAGCCAAGCCGTCTATGATGCAACTGAGGCATTAGCTCCTCATTTCTATGCAGACGACTAAGCATCAGATTCTCGAACTTCTCAAGCGCACCGGCTCCGCCACCATTGACGAAGCCGCGGGCGCTCTCACCATCGCCTCGATGACCGCCCGGCAGCACCTCGTCGGCCTCGAACGGGACGGGCTCGTCCAGTCCGAGAAGGTCCGCAGGTCCAACGGCCGCCCCCACTACCTCTTCTATCTGACGCCGAAAGGCGACGAAATGTTCCCGCGCCGCTTCGACCTTCTCGCCGGCATCATGCTCGACCTCGCCGGCTCTCTCACCTCTGAAGACATCGACGGCTTTACCGCGGATCAGAAGCGCTCTCTGCTGATCCAGCGCGCCGCCGATCGCCTCGCCGAGGACTACCGCTTCCCCATCGAAGGCCGCAGCCTCGAAGAGCGGGTCGATCAGCTGACCAGCGTGCTGCACCGCATCGGCGGCTTCGCCGAGTGGCGCAAGATCCCCGAAGGATTCGAGATCCGCGACTACAACTGCGTCTTCGCGCGGCTCATGGCCCGCCAGAGTGACGGCTGCCTGGGCCACCTACGCCTGATCACCCACCTGCTGCAGTGGCCCGCCCGGCACGAGGTCGTCGTCGATGGCCGCGTCCAGTGCTGCCGCTACATCGTCTCGCCGGACGCTACCGGCGCCGAGGAAGGATTGCTCATGCATGCCTGAAGTCACCGAAAGCGCCGTCATGCAGGCGCTCGCCGGCGTCGAAGACCCGGAGCTTCACCGCGACATCATCTCGCTCAACATGGTGCGCGACCTCAAGATTCAGGGCGACAGCGTGTCCATGACCCTGATGCTGACCACGCCCGCCTGCCCGCTTACCGGCCCCTTCAAGGAGGCCGTGGAGACCGCGCTGCTCTCAGTCCCTGGCGTCGTGAGCACCAACGTCGCGCTGGACGCTGAGGTGCGTGCCCACCGCGGGGCCAGCGAGCGCAAGCCAGTGGAGGGCGTCAAGAACATCATCGCCATCGCGTCCAACAAGGGCGGCGTCGGCAAGTCCACCGTCGCTACGAATCTGGCGATCGCCCTGGCGCGTCACGGCGCGAAGGTCGGCATCCTGGACGCCGACATCACCGGACCCAACATCCCGACAATGATGGGCTTCGAGCCAGGCTTCCAGGCACAAAGCGAAGGCGGCCTCAAGCCCAGCGAGCACTACGGCGTTATGGTCTGTTCCATCGGCTTCGCGCTGCCCAGGGGCACGCCTGTAGTCTGGCGCGGGCCCATGATCGGTACCGCCGTGCGCGACTTCTTGCACAACATCCCCTGGGGCGAGCTGGATTACTTGATCGTCGACTTGCCGCCCGGCACTTCGGACGCCTCGATGAGCATGGTGCAGGAAGCGCCGATCGCCGGCGCCGTCGTAGTGAGCACGCCGCAGACCGTGGCGCTCGAGGACGCCACCAAGGCCGTCGCCATGTTCGACCGCTTGCAAGTGCCGGTTTTCGGCATCATCGAGAACATGAGTTACTTCATCGCCCCGGATACGGGCAATCGATACGAGATATTTGGGCACGGCGGCGCTAAGATGGCAGCGGAAGAGTTGGGCCTCGAGTTCCTGGGCGAGATTCCCCTCGAACAGGCGACGCGAGAGGCCAGCGACGCCGGCATGCCGGTGACCCAGAAGTCGCCGGAATCGTCAGCAGCCCTGGCCTTCATGGCCGTCGCAGAGAAAATCGCTGCACGTTGCAGCGTCCAAAATTACCTTGAGGAGACCGCGTAATTTCTGAGTGGCTATCATTCCT
>CAZNHI010000358.1:0-3325 GCA_964572535.1 uncultured Dehalococcoidia bacterium | reverse complement strand
CCCGGAGAAGATGCCGCCGGAGAAGAACATCGGTCAGTACATCCCGGACGACTTCGACCACGAGATAGCGACCAACTACCTGGTCAAGGACAAGGGCCTCGGCGCCGAATGGATCCTGCTTGCGGGCATCCTCGGCGGACTCGGCAGCACCATCGGCTCTCTTTTCTTCTACTACGTGGGCGTCCTGGGCGGACGGCCCGTGCTTGCGCGCTTCGGCCGCTACTTCTTCATCTCCGAAGACGACGTGGAGAGCGCGGAGCGCTTCTTCGCCCGCTACGGCATCTGGGCGGTCTTCTTCGGGCGCATGGTGCCCCTGGTGCGCAGCTTCATCAGCATCCCGGCCGGCGTCGCCCGCATGGACATCAAGGTCTTCACCATCTATACCTTCGCCGGCTCCGTGATCTGGGCCACCATTCTCGCCGGTCTCGGCTACAAGCTGGGCGAGAACTGGGAGGATCTGCGCGCCTTCATGGGCCCCGCCGACATCGCTATCGCAGCAATCCTCGGCGTGCTGGTGCTCTGGTACGTCTACAAGCAGGTCAAACAAGCATGGGAGGTACCGAAACCGTCCGGACCTGAGGTTTAAGCGCTCCAGCATGGCGGCGGGGGCTGGTTCGTCGCGTGGATGGCTACTCCACGCACGGCCTCGATCCAGGTCTAAATATGCAAGCAGGAACCACGTCCCCGCGACCCCGCGTTTCTGATATCGCTATCTGGCTGCTCGTCCTCCTTGGCGTCGGCCTGCTGGTGCTTCTCCTCCTCTCCTTCGCCCTGGAGTCGAAGCCCGGTACCTCAGGCGATAGCAGCGTCGGTGCAGGCCCCGGACGCATCGCCTACTTCGAGTTCGGTGTCACGGCCGACACCCTCTGGCTGGTCAGCCCTGCCACCCCTTCGCAGCGCGAGAAGGTCTTTACCGTCCCCCACGCCCGCGAGTTCGGCGTCGTGCCCAGCATCGCCCCGGACGGCCGCAGCCTCGCCTACGCGGCCCTCCCCGCCACCAACCCCGCGCCCTCCCCCGATGCTCCCGCCGGCCTCTGGCTTACCGAAATCTCCCGCGACGCCCGGCCCCGCCTCCTGGTCAGCGACATCGACCTGCGCGTGCCCGCCGTCTGGAGCCCGGACGGCTCCACCCTGGTCTACCGCCGCAGCAACGCCGATGGCTACTCGCTTGCCACCCAGCCGGCTGCCGGCGGCGAAGAACGCATCCTGGCCCACTCGAACGCCGGCGTCGCGCTCTTCCCGGTCGGCTTCGCACCGGACGGCTCGCGCTTCTACCACGTGGCGCTCAGCGAGGACGGCTCTCGTCTCTTCTCGGTCGATCCCGCCAACGGCGTCCAGACCGAGGTCGCGCTGCTCTCACCCGGGATCACGCGCGACTGGTCGCTCTCGAAAGACGGCACACGTCTCGCCTTCCTCGCCCTGAGCTACGCGCCGGACGCGATCAGCGCCCGAGCATACCTGCTTGACCTCGCGACCGCCGCGCTGAGGCCCGTAACCAGCGCAACAGTCGACGCCTTCGGGCCTGTCTGGGCCGCGGACGGCGCCCTCCTGGCCGGCAGCCTCGGCGCCCACGGCGAAGCGAACCTCGTCCGCGTCGATGGCGACTCGACAACCCTGTTGCCCGGCTCCGGCCGCGGCTTCGACGTACCCCTCGGCTTCGCCCGCGACGGTCGCGCCTACCTGGTGCGAGCCTTCAGCGGTGCCTCGGCGGCCGCTCCCGGCGCCGCCACCCTCACCCTGATCGACGAGAACGGCGGACGCCACGTCATCGCTGCCGGCGACGTGACCTTCGCAGGCTGGAGTGCCCCTTAATGCGATACTACCTCTCCCTGTCCTTGCTCTTGAGCACGCTGCTGCTGCTGGTAACGGCGGCGATCGCCACGCCGGACCGCGCCCGCGCCGAGGCTGGCTGCGTCTTCCCCTTCACGCCGACGACCTACGAGGACCTCAAGGACCGCCGCCTCTTCCTCGACACAATCGAGCTGGCGTCCTACAACTTCCTCTTCCCCGGCGACCCCTTGTTCGGCATCCCCGACCTGGAGCTCGGCCCCCGCGACGCCCGTTACACCGAGCCCGGGCGAGTGCCGTCCGTCCTCCTCAAGGCCATCGCCTACGTTGAGAGCAGCATCACGCAGGGCGCCTCCGGCGTGCCCTACGGCTCCATCGGCCCGGCGCTCATCGCCTTCGATTGCGGCCACGGCGTCGCGCAGGTCACCTCCGGCATGAGCATCCCCTCCGGCGAAAACGGCCGCGGCTCCCCGGAGCAGGCGCTGGTCGCCACCCACTACGCCTACAACATCGCCCGCGGCGCCAACATCCTCGCCACCAAGTGGAACGACGCCCCCGAGGAGAAGCCGATCGTCGGCACCAACACGCTGGGCCACCCGGCGGTGATCGAGAACTGGTACTACGCCGTCTGGGCCTACAACGGCTTCACCGGCCCCGGCGCCAGCAAGAGCAACCACCCCCTGGACCCGATCTACGCCGCCTGGCCGCGCACGCCCTATAGCTGCGGTCCTACGACAGACGGTCTCGGCCACAACCGCAGCAACTACCCCTACCAGGAGATCGTCTACGGCTGCGTCGCCAACCCGCCCGTCGTCGATGGCAACGCCCTCTGGCAGACCCAGGAGATCTCCCTCCCCAACCTCAACGACACCGGTGTCCGCGGCGCCATGGGGCTGCAGAACTTCGTCTTCCCCTACTCACGCATGGACATCGTCACGCCTCAGCCCTTCCACATGGACACGGCGCCCCCGCCCGACATCGCCTTGCGCGATCGCGTGCTGGGCGCGCCACAGCTGGCCGTGAACGCGGACTGGCTGCAGCTGGAGCAGCCATCGGAGGCCAGCCCCGCCTTCGGCTTCGCGCACGTCTTCAACACCGGCTCCGGTGTGCTGCCCTGGTACGCTGTGGCCTCCGTCCCCTGGGCAACCCTGCTGCCCTACACCGGCGTCGCCGTCGGCCTCGAACTGCCCTGCGCCGCCGACACCAGCTGCGACCGCTTCGGCCACATCGGCGTCATCGTCGACACCTCGAAGGTCCCCGACGGCGAGACCGAGTTCCAGATCTTCGTCCAGGCCCTCGGCACCTCGCAGGTGCAGATAATCAACGTCAGCCTGATACCTCTGACCGCCCAAGCCCCGTAGTTAGATGAGACTGTTGCGAACATCGTCCCGAAACTAGGCTCCTCCGGCCCGACCCTTCGGCATCGAACTCCGCAGCCTCCTGAACCAGCGGCGGTGCAGGAGGCTGGCTGCCTCCTGCCGGGAAGTGAGGGACGCCCCTCAAGACTTCCCTTTTTTCAAAGGCGGAGCAGCGCGAG
>CAZNHI010000357.1:0-3328 GCA_964572535.1 uncultured Dehalococcoidia bacterium | reverse complement strand
CGATGAGCGCCAGCGAGAGCAGGATGGCGAAGCCGCCGCCGCCGCTGGCAGCGGACTGTGCCGGACGTACCGGCGTCGAGACGCTGGCTACTGGAACCGTGACCGCGGTGCGCCGCCGCGACGCCAGGGTCAAGCCCATGACCAGCGCCGCCGCGGAGGCAGCGAGCGCCGAGGGCACGTACGCGTCGAAGTTGGAGTTGCCGCTGTTGCCCAGGAGGCCGCCATCGCCGGCGCTGGGTGGCTTCAGGGGCCCGGCAGTTACCACGGGCGCCGGGGCGGTTGTGGCGCCACAGACGACCTGGATGTTGACGGTTCCGGAAACGCCGTTGTTCGTCGTCACTCTGATAGTCGCCACGCCGCTGAAGGTCGCCGGCGCCTGGTAGAGGAAGGTGGCGAAGCTGAATGGGAAGGTGCCCGTCAGCGTGGTGGCTGGCTGGAACGTGCCGCCGGCGCTGGAAGTTGCCGTCACGGAGGTGCCTGCCGGCGCCGGACCGCCGCTAGCGTTGCGCAGCGTCACCTGCACGGCCGTGGTACCGCCGCAGAACGCTATGTTGCCGGCCGTTACCTGGACACTCGTCACCGGCCCGACCACGACCGTGGGCGTGACCAGGAGGTCCTCGTCGTTCACCCAAGTGCAGCGAACAGCGGTGGAGCCGATGTCGCTAATGTCGAATGTAACCCTGTCGCCGGAGATGTCGTCGACGCCCGGGTCGCCTTCGTCACAGTCGTCGATGCCGGCGAAGGTGGCGTCGTCCTGCTCGCCGACGACCAGCGTGACGTTATCGTCGCAGAAGAACTCGGCCTGGTCGCCGTCCTCAAGGTCGAAGTTGCCGTCGTCGCCGGAGTCGATTGTAGCGTTGACCACGACGGCGCAGTCGCCGCCGCTGGTGACGTCCCAGTCGAAGTCGTAGTCGAAGTTGGTGTCAACCGCCTGCTTTTCGATGACGACATCTCGGTCGCCGCAGATGACCTCGACGGAATCAGAGGTAGTCTGAGTCGCCGTGATCGTGATGACCGTGGCGTCCGCGTTGACGCAGTCGAGCGTCAGGGTGAGGACGACGGTGAGGGTCTCGGCGATCAAGTCTGCGCCGATACCCGTATCGATAGCAGTAGTAACGATCAGTATGCCCGTGGCGGAACCATCAGTATCGGCGCAGACTTCGCCGGTATCAACTGGGATGTCGCAACTGAAGATCGCCAGGGCGGTCGCTGCGCCTCCGCCGGTGGCGACAATCGTCAGGTTGCCGGCGTCGTCCTGAGCGACGGCCGTAATGCTGATCGTGCCGCCGTCAGAGTCGTCGGTCTCGGCAGCTGTTATTGAGCTGACTGCCGCCTCCGCCGTCTGCGGCCGGACGCCGGGCCAGGCGGCGAAGGCGATGAGTAACGCGAGCGCCGCTACCGGGAGCGAGAGCTTGAAAGACGGCCGTAGAGACATGCTGAATCCTCCCCGCATTTATGCATCTAGCGCTGGCCGAAACGAAGGGGGCGCCGAAGGCCTTGTAGCAACGCGGTAACGACGGCTAGCCCCGAGCCCGCCCCGGCCCATCGCAATCCGTGTATATCCTACAAGACGCAATCAAGTGCCGTTTGGCCCAGGCGTAACGAAACCGTCAATACGATGCCCTACAGGATCGGCAGGTACTGCTTTAGCTCGTAGTCGGTGATCACGGAGCGGTAGCGCTCCCACTCGATGCGCTTCGAGGTCAGCAGGCTTTCGAAAACGTGGTCGCCGAGGCAGTTGCGCAGCAGTTCGCTGTTCTCCGCCTCCTGCAGCGCCTCGTACAGGCTGCCCGGCAGGGTCGGCGCCTCTTCGATGCTCGCCTCGTCGGCGGCGTCGCGGCTGGGCGGCAGCGGGTACTCCTTTTCGATGCCCTCGAGTCCGGCGGCCAGCAGCGCCGCGAACGCCAGGTAGGGGTTGCAGGCCGAGTCCGGCGCCCGGTACTCGATGCGCGAGGAAATTTCGCGGCCTTCGCGGTACTGCGGCACGCGCAGGAGGTCGCCGGGCATGCGCCCGGTGCGGGCGGGCAGGGCGGCGGGCGACATGGCGTTGCGGCGGTTCCAGGCGATGCGTACCGGCGCCTCGAAGCCCGGGATCAGGCGCTTGTAGGAGTTGACCCACTGGTTGGTGACCAGCGTGATCTCCCGGGAATGGCGCAGCAGCCCGGCGATGAAGCCCTTGGCTACGGCGGAGAGGCGCATCGGGTCGTTGGCGTCGTAAAAAGCGTTCTGCTCGCCGCGGAATAGCGAGAGGTGGACATGCATGCCGGAGCCGTTCTCCCCCGCGAGGGGCTTGGGCATGAACGTGGCGTAAACGCCGGCGGCCAGCGCCACCTCTTTGACCACGAGCCTGCAAGTGAGGACGTTATCGGCCATGGTCAGGGCGTCCGTGTAGCGCAGGTCGACTTCGTGCTGCGAGGGCGCAACTTCGTGGTGGCTGGACTCGACGCCGATGCCCATCTCCTCCAGCGTGAGCACGGTCTCGCGACGCAGGTCGCTGGCGCCGTCGAGGGGGGTGAGGTCGAAGTAGCCGCCCTTGTCCAGGGGTACCGTGTCTTCGGCGTCCTTGAAGTAAAAGTATTCCACCTCCGGACCTACGTAGAAGGTGAAGCCCAGGGCAGCGGCGCGCGCCAGGTTGCGCTTGAGCACCTGTCGCGGGTCGCCGGGGAAGGGCGAGCCGTCCGGCAGGTTGAGGTCGCAGAACATGCGTGCAACGCGACGCTCGCGCGGCCGCCAGGGCAGCAGCTGGAAGGTCGAGGCGTCCGGGAAGGCCGTCATATCGCTCTCGCCGGCCCGGGCGAAGCCTTCGATGGCGCCGCCGTCAAAGCCGACGCCCTCCTCCAGCGCCTCCTCCAGCTGCTCAAACGTGATCGCGAAGCTCTTGAGCGAGCCGAGGATATCTGTAAACCACAATCGGATGAATTTGACATCCTGCTCGCGGCACTGCTGCAGGACGTAATCGCGCATTTCTTCTGCTTCAGACATGTGTTCATTTAAGCACAGCAACGGCGCCGGGCGCTGGTATTGGGCGCGTTAAGATCTGGTTACATAACGCGCTGGCTGACCTATAAACACGCCCCATAAGTCCGGACGCTCGCTATACTTCGTGTCCATGCAGAGGGTGTTACTCGTCTACCAATCCGAAGGCGCTGCGCTGATCGCCCGCGACCTGCGGGCGCTCGATCTCGAGGTCGAGTCCGTCCAGCAAGACGACGCTGGGGACGCGTTGGGGAAGCCGGGCATCGACGCGGTGGTCGTCGAGGCGGCGAGCAACCTGGACGAGACGCGCCGGCTCCTGGAAGTGCCGGCGAGTTACCGGATCGCCATCGTG
>CAZNHI010000356.1:0-3329 GCA_964572535.1 uncultured Dehalococcoidia bacterium | reverse complement strand
CCGGTACGTGATCGAGGTCACGTCGGCGGCGGCAGGCAAAGGCGGCGCCCTGCGTGTGCAGCTCACGCGTTCCGAGCCGGTGGCGACGACACCGGAAGGCAAGGTGGACCAGGCCGCTGCGCAGTTGTACAAGGACACTCCAGGAGCAGTGGTGGGAGTCATCAAGGGCGGCAAGCTGGCCTTCGTGAAGGGGTATGGCGCCGCGGACCTGACGTACGGGATGCCGTTCACAGCAGAAACGCCGACGAATATCGGCTCCTCGACGAAGCAGTTCACCGGGTTCGCACTCGCCCTGCTGGCGTCGCGGGGCAAGCTGTCTCTGGACGACGACGTGCGGAAGCACATTCCCGAGCTCAAGGACTTCGGCCGGAAGATCACCCTGCGCCATCTTCTGACGCACACCACCGGCTACCGCGAGTTCATCAACACGCTGATCATCGAGGGGCGCCAGGTGCTGGAGGGAGATTGTATCGCCCCCGACGAAGTCATCAAGGTGATCAACCGGCAACCGACCCTGCAGAATGAGCCTGGCGCGGAGTTCAACTACAACAACTCGGCGTTCAGCCTCGCGACCATTGTGGTGGAGCGAGTCACCGGCCGTCCATTCGCGGAGTGGATGCGCGAGGAGGTCTTCCTGCCCCTGGGTATGACGAAGACGTGGGTGCGCGCGAATCCGGGCCAGATCATACCCGGCCGAACAGTGGGGTACATCCCCGGGGAGGGCGGGTTCCGCGAGGTGCGGGATCTCCACGGTTCGGCGGGCGCCGGCGGCATCTATACGACGCCGGGCGACGCCGCAAAGTGGCTGCACAACCTGAAGACTGGGGAGCTGGGCGGGCCAGCCGTCATCAAGGAGATGACGACGTCGTTCGTGCTCAACAGTGGATCGCCATCGAACTACGGTTATGGCCTGTTCCTCGACACGAACCGAGGCCTGAAGCGTTGGCAGCACGGCGGCAATGATGTCGCGCACAGCTCTACCTTCGTGTACTACCCCGACCTCGACGCCGGTTACGTCGTGTTCAGCAATTACCAGGGCGTACCGGGCGGGATTGCCAACGTTGTGGCGGATGCCTTCTTTGGCGAACACATGACGGCCCCCACCCAGCGCGCGACGGCGACCGCGACCTCGGGCGTTGATGTGCCTGCTGCGACGCTACGGCGCTATGCCGGCAAATACGAGATGACGTCGCTCGGCGGCCTGCTCTTGACTGTGGAACTGCAGGCAGGTCAGCTGCGACTCCAGCTTCCGGGCCAGCCGGCGCTCCCGCTGCGGCCGACATCCATGACCTCCTTCGAAGTGGTCGGCGCGCCGGCCCGGATCACATTCAACGCGGCAGCGGACGGAGCAGTCGAGGGGATCACCTTCCAGCAGGACGGGCAGCACCCCGGACGGCGCGTCGCAGAGAAACCGTCAGCGGACCTCACCAGCTTCGCAGGCCGCTATTTCAGCGAGGAGCTGGAGACATTCTATGACCTGAGTGTTGAGGGCGGGCAGCTCGTCATCCGGCACCGTCGTTTCGGGCCGGTCGCGCTGACGCGCACCACGGGAGACACTTTCTCCGGAACATTACCGGTGACCCAGGTTGTCTTCCGCCGCGACGCGCAAGGCACTGTTACCGGGTTTGACGCCGGCAACGGGCGGGCACGCGGCATCATGTTTGACAAAGTCAGCCGCTAGCGATGGCGGTCCGCGCCACGACGGCACTCGCCGCCCTAACCAGGAGATGAAGCTGACGGGGACTGATCGACTCGGTTGACCGCAACAGCGTGTGCCGCGCCGCTTATCTCCAATGGCGTTAGGCGGCATTCGGCGGCGCGCGAGCATTCCTATCGCCGATCCCGGTCAGGAGCGGGCGTTGAGGAAATCGAGGATCAGGCTGCCCAGGGCTTTATACGAAGGGCAGGATCCAGTCGGTTCGCAACGGAGCTTTGCGATCGTGTCATGTCGCCTAAAGGCTTGTGCGTAATCCCCTCAGCAAAGCGCTGTGGTCGATCGGTCTTGTCGTGCTGGGAGCGGGGCTAGTTCTGCTTGCCGATGCCATCCACGTCCACGTCGGTGAAAAAACGGCCGCCATTCTCGCCATCATCGGCATTACCTTGGCCGTGATCTTCCTCTTCACTTTTCTGTGGGCGCTCTTCTCGGCCATCGGTTACGCACGCCTGATGTCGGGCAAAGACCTGATCGCCCGGTGGCACGTCACCGCTGGCGATTGGGACCGCTTCCGCGCTTTCGACAAGAGTCGTGCCGCCGAGCACCCCTCGCTGCGAAACGACATGCGCATCCGAAAACAGACACCGCCTCAGGGCGTGGATGTCATCGTTGGTCGCGGCAAGATCATCGTCGATGACTCATATCAGAACATCGCGGGTCGAGTCTCTGGTGGTCGGCAGATCAACTGGCTGAACGCGCGGTCGATCCCGAATGCATCGAATTTCCCAAGTCCTATCCCCGCAGCAAGGGCGGCTCGGTGGACCTTACCCTGCGCGTACCGGTGCCCGCCTCCGCACGCGCCGAAGGTGCGGGCGTATTCGAGTACTATCGACCCGCGGACAAGAAATAGTTATTGTCGGCTCGCCACTATTGTGCGCAGGCTCAGCATATTGCCTCGGCAGAAACAGCAGCCGTGAACTGAGCGGCCGGGGACATCGGTAACACTTAGACCGAGGATATAGGTAACACTCTGGGGTAATTATCGGGCACGCCGCGTAAACCGAAGCCGCCGCACTCGCTCGGTACTCACGTCCACGGTCGCGACATTGCCCGGCCCGCCCCGGGAGAACTCCAGCAAGAAGCCATGTCGGGACTGAAACACGTCGCCGAAAAGACGGGTCAGCGAATCCGGCTCCATCCGGTGTCTCTGTAACACCAGCTTCCCGCCCGCCAGCACAACGGTCCAGGTCACCTCCAGCTCCGGACTGTGGTAGGCACCCGCCAGCGCCGAGAGCGGCGTACCGGCGCGCGCCGCATCCGGCACCCGTTCAAAAGTGCGGCGCGGCGATCCCTCGATGTTCTCCTCCACGGCCAGGAGCGTTCCCGGGAGGCGCGTGAAGGTGAAGACATAACGCCGGGGCGCCCCGGTGAGCCGGTACGCGTTGCCACCCAACGGGGCCAGCGGGAACTTCCCTTCGCCGCCTCCGTCCAGCACCAGTCCCTCGTTCTCGAAGAAGAAGCGATAAGCATTGCCCGACGCCGCGTGCCAGTAGAGCCCCGCCAGCGTCCGCGGCGCGAGGGCCGGAAAGCGGTTCGGAACATCAGCGACCGCCACGACAGAGTCTCCGCCCGCCAGGTACAGGTCCGCCACCCGGAGCGCGAGCGGGGTAGGGGC
>CAZNHI010000355.1:0-3333 GCA_964572535.1 uncultured Dehalococcoidia bacterium | reverse complement strand
AGCTGCATGGCGAGGGCCGGCCGTGAACCGCCGATGTCGACGGAGCCGAGGACCAGGTTCACGGAGCCGTCGGCGTTGACGCTGGCGCTGGAGCTGGTTTCCAGGCCGGCGTTGCCCCAGTAGCCAAGACCGAGGCTGCGTCCGCGATTTTCGCCCTGTAATTCGGACTTGTAGTGGGGCGAGTTCTTCATCGCCTCGAGGCACTCGATGACGCCGATGGGGCCCCAGGTACCGCCCCAGGGCCGCTCATCGCCTTCCTTCACCGCGTTCTTGAGGCGTATTTCGATCTGGTCCATGCCGATCATGTCGGCGATTTCGTTGATTACGGCATCACCGGGGAACTCGCCGGCAGGGGTGCCGGGAGCACGGTAGGCGGCGGTCTTGGGCTTGTTGAGCACGACGTCGTAGCCGTCTACGAGGACGTGGGGGATGTTGTATGGGGCGACGATGCCGTTCATGCCGCCGCCGACGGGGGAACCGGGGAACGCACCAGCCTCGTAGGCCATGTAGGCCTCCATTGCGACGAGCGTGCCGTCGTTCATGGCTCCGATTTTGACGCGGACGTAGGTACCGGAGGTGGGACCGGTGGCCTCGAAGACCTCTTCGCGCGTCATGTTCATCTTGACGGGCTTGCCGGTCTTCTTGGAGAGCAGGGCCGCGAGCGGCTCCAGGTACATGTAGAGCTTGCCGCCGAAGCCACCGCCGATCTCCAGGGGGATCACGGTGACCTTCTGGGCGGGTACCTGAAGGATGCTCGATAGCGTGTTGCGGAAGACGAAGGGCGCCTGACTGCTGTTCCAGACGGTGAGATGACCGTCTCTGCCCCAGTACGCTGTGCCGTTGTGCGGCTCGATGTAGCCCTGGTGGTACATCGTGGTGGTGAACTCACGCTCGAGCACGATGTCGGCCTTGGCAAAGCCCGTCTCGACATCGCCGCGCTTGATCTGGTTGTGGGAAGCGATGTTGCTCGCCTTGCTGGGTGCGTCCGCCAGCGGGGTGCTGTCCTTGGTGAACAGGTCCGGATGGAGGATGGGCGCGTTTTCGCTCATGGCCTCGCGCACGTCCAGGACGGGCGGTAGGACCTCGTATTCGACTTCGATCAGGGCGAGCGCGTCCTCGGCGATGTGTGGGTCGATCGCCGCCACTGCCGCCACTGCATGCCCGCGGTAGAGCACCTTGTCTTCGGCCAGGAAGTTCTGGACCTGGAAGCGCCAGGGTTGCGGCGGGCCCTCGCCGGAGGTACCTGAGCCCTCGGGCGGGCGCGGGAAGTCTGCGTTGGTGATGACAGCCTTGACGCCAGGCAGCTTGAGTGCCTTAGACGCATCGATCTTTTTGATGATCGCGTGGGCGTGCGGGCTGCGCTTGACCCGGCCGAAGAGCATGCCGGTGAGGTGGATATCGGAGCCGTACTGGGCGCGGCCGGTCACCTTGTCTGTCCCGTCATGACGGATGGGGCGGGTACCGATGACCTTGTATTGCTTGGATGCAACCATTGTCTAACCTCGCATCATTTCGCCGGCGCGTTGGACGGCGCGGACGATTTTGTCGTAGCCGGTGCAGCGACAGAGATTACCGGAGAGCCAGAACCTGATTTCATGCTCGGTCGGGTTGGGGTTCTTCTCGAGCAGTGCCTTGGATGACATGATGAACCCCGGCGTGCAGATACCGCACTGCAGGGCGGCTTCCTCCAGGAAGCATTGCTGGATGGGGTGCAGGCCGTCTTCGCTAGCCACGCCTTCGATGGTCGTGATGTTGGCGCCTTGAACCTCGGCGGCGAGGACGCAGCAGGAGTTGACCAGGCGTCCGTCCATGATCACGGCGCAGGCACCGCAGTTGCCGTTGTTGCAGCCTTCCTTGGCGCCGGTGAGGCCAATGCGCTCTCGCAACGCCTCCAGCAGGCTGTCGCGCGTGTCGGCGAGGAACTCCTGCTCCTCGCCGTTGATCGTGGTAGTGATAACGATGCGTTCGCTCAAGTTTCCCTAGCCCCCTCTGGCCCGTTCGGCTGCCTTGCGGAGCGTGCGCTCCACGAGCACTGCCGATAGGTGCTTACGCTGCTTGATAGTCCCGCGCATGTCGTCGATGGGCCGGGCGGCTGCGCGGGCGGCGGCGCCGGCGGCCTTAATCGTCTCTTCAGTCAGCGGCTTGCCGACGATTGCGTCCGCTGCTTCGGTGACGAAGAGGCACTTCGGTGCGACGGCGCCGAGTGCGAAGCGGGCGGCGCTGACCACGTTGCCGTCGAAGCGGACGTAAGCGCCGGCGTTGCAGACGGCGATGTCCATCTCGTTGCGCGGGATGAACCGCTCCCAGGCTGCGCCGCTGTTCGGCGCCGGCGATGGGAAGTGCAGCGAGACGACGAACTCGCCGGGCTGGAGGACGTTCTGCCCGGGTCCGGTGCAGAAGTCTTCGATGGCAATGCTGCGCCGTCCGTTGGGCCCGGCTATGTTCGCGGTGCCCTGGAGGACGATCATGGCCGGTACGGAGTCGGCTGCGGGGCCGGAGTTGCAGAGGTTGCCACCGAGGCTGGCGCGGCCCTGAATCGCGATGCCGCCGATGACGGTGGTAGCCTCGACCAGAGCCGGGTACAAGCGTTTGACCGTTGCGTCGTCATAGATGATGTAGCAGGGCGTGGCCGCGCCGATTGTGAGGCCGGCGTCCGCGTCGTACTTCAGCTGCTGGGTTTCGGCGATCGGCTTGATGTCGACGAAGAGGCTAACGGGTCTTCGGCGCTCGCGCGCCTGGACGATGATGTCGGTACCGCCGGCAAGGACCCTGGCGGTTGCTCCCCCCTGGGAGAGCAGGGAGATGGCTTCGTCTACGCTGGAAGCCTTTACGTACTTGACGTCCTGCAAATTTTTACTCCTCTAGGCTGCAACCCTAACCGTAGCTTCTCTGAAGCTAACTGACAAGACAGATGGGCAGGGGCCGAAGCGATTGTACGGCCTGGGAGAATGTAGCTAGAGCGGCCTTGACTGGCAAGGGCGAAAAGCCGGAAGATAGGAGGGCCAGCGCGTTTACCAGGTTTATAGAGAAGTCTTTCGGCTGCGGTGGTTCAGTGAATTGACTGAGCCAGAGCCGCGGTGGTAATCTGGTGGACGTGCCTAAAAGGCAAGTACCTTGACAACTGAATAGCGGAAGGAAGTACGGGTAATCCCGTTTACATGAAATCCGGACTCGAAAATATCGAGTTTTCAGGTTCTAACGGAGAGTTTGATCCTGGCTCAGGATAAACGCTGGCGGCGTGCATCAGGCATGCAAGTCGAACGGCCCGATTTATCGGGTAGTGGCGGACGGGTGAGTAACACGTAAGCAACCTGCCCAGAAGTGGGGAATAAC
>CAZNHI010000354.1:0-3346 GCA_964572535.1 uncultured Dehalococcoidia bacterium | reverse complement strand
ACCTCGGGTTGAAACCCGAGGCATCGAGGAGCAGCTGTAACTCGATGCCTCGGGTTTCAACCCGAGGTACTCGACCCCACCCTCAAAACGAGGCGCTGAGGTCTACTTCGCCGGTGACGCCCATCTGGTAGGCGGAGACGCGGCGCTCGAAGAAGTTGGCCAGCTCCTGCACGTCCTGCAGGTCCATGAACGGGAACGGGTTGCGGGCGCCGTAGCGCTTCGGCAATCCGAGCATAGCGAGGCGCTGGTCGGCGCAATACTCCAGGTACCGGCGCATGTCTGACACCGAAAGGCCGGCTACGCCCTGCTCCAGCAGGTCGGCGGCGAACTGCGTTTCGCACTCGATCGCATCGTCCATCATCTGGTAGACGGCGCCCTGCAGCTCGTCGTCGAAGAGGCCCGGCTCTTCGCGGCGTACGGTGTTGACGACTTCGAAGGCGAAGGCCATGTGGGCGCTCTCGTCACGGAAGACCCAGTTGGTGCCGGCGGCGAGACCGTGCAGCAGCCCCTTGGAGCGCAGGAAGTAGACATAGGCGAAGGCTGCGAAGAAGAACAAGCCTTCGATGCAGGCCGCGAAGCAGATCAGATTGAGCAGGAACTGCCGCCGTTCTGCCTCGCTGGTGGTGCTCTCCAGCTCGTATGCGGAGTTGAGCCAGCGTAGGCAGAAAGCGGCCTTGCGCTGGATCGACGGGATGTTCTCCAGCGCCTCGAAGGCCGCGTGGCGCTCGGACTCGTCTGGTACGTAAGTGTCCAGGAGCGTCAGGTAGAAATCGACGTGCTGCGCCTCTTCGAAGAGTTGGCGCGAGAGGTAGAGACGGGCCTCGGGCGAGTTGATGTGGCGGTAGAGGTTGAGCACGAGGTTGTTGGCGACGATGGAGTCGCCAGTAGCGAAGAAGGCGACGAGCCGGCCGATCAGGTGGCGCTCCGCGGGCGTCATCTTGGAGCGCAGGTCGGCCAGGTCGGTCGAGAAATCGACCTCTTCGACGGACCAGGTGTTCTTGATTGCCGCCTTGTACATCTCGTAGAAGGCGGGGTAGTGCATCGGCCTCAGCGTCAGGTTGAGGCCGGGTTCCAGGAGTCGCGAGGTGCTGCTGACCTGGGTGCGCATGAAGCCGGATAGGGACGGGTCGTTGATCACTGGCAGGCCTCGCAGGTCTCCGGGTTTTCGAGCGAGCAGGCGACAGCCTCGGCGTCGCTAAACGCCGGCGCAGCGACGGCCGAAAGCGAGACGGCGGGCAAGCTCCGGGAGACCGGCGCGTCGACCGTCGCCTTGGCGATGCGGGTGGCGGGGCGGGAGCGCAGGTAGTAGGTGGTTTTGAGGCCCTGCTTCCAGGCGTAGAAGTACATGGAGGAGAGGGCGCCGATGTTCGGGTTCTCCATGAACAGGTTCAGGGACTGGCTCTGGTCGATGAAGGCGCCTCTGTCCGCTGCCATGTCGATGAGGCCAGCCATGGGCAGCTCCCAGGCCGTGCGGTAGACGGCGCGCAGGTCATCCGGCAGCTCCGTCATGTCCTGCACGGAGCCTTCCGCCAGCTTCAGGCGGTTGCGGGTATCCTCCGTCCACGTGCCCAGCGCCTTGAGCTCGTTGACCAGGTAGCGGTTGACCTGCAGGAAGTCGCCGGAGAGCGTCTCACGCTTGAACAGGTTCGAGACCTGGGGCTCGATGCACTCCGAACAGCCGGCGATTGAGGCGATGGTCGCCGTGGGGGCGATGGCGACCAGTAGCGAGTTGCGCAGGCCGGTGCGGCGGATGCGGTCTCGCAGGTGGTCCCAGCGTTGCTGGTCGCGCGGCGTGACACCCCAGGCGTCGAACTGCAGTTCACCGCGGGCGGCGCGCGTCTCCGAGAAGGCGGCGTGGGCGCCTTTCTCTTCCGCGAGGTCCACGGAGGCGGTGAGGGCGTGGAAGTAGATCTCCTCAGAGATGCGGGCCGATAATTCGCGAGCGCGGGGCGCGTCGAAGGGCAGGCGTAGCTGGTAGAGAACGTCCTGTAGCCCCATGAGGCCGAGGCCGACGGGCCGCCAGCGGTTGTTCGAGGCGCGCGCCTGGTCGATGGGGTAGAAGTTGAGGTCGATGACCTGGTCAAGCTGGCGTACGGCGACCGCGACGGTTTTGGCGAGCTTGTCGAAGTCGAAGTGCGGGCGGCCGTCCTCGTCCTTGAAGACGTGGCGCGCCAGGTTTATCGAGCCAAGGTTACAGACCGCCGTCTCACGGTCGTTGGTGGCCTCGATGATCTCGGTGCAAAGGTTGGAGCTGTGCACGACGGCGCCGGGCAGCGCCGTCTGGTTGGCAGCCTGGTTGCACTTGTCCTTGAAGGTGATCCAGCCGTTCCCAGTCTGGGCCAGGGTGCGCATCATGCGCGCGTAGAGGTCGCGGGCGCGTAGCGTCCTGGCGGCTAGGCCGGCGGCCTCCGCCTCCTCGTAGGCGCAGTCGAAGGCCTCGCCGTAGAGGTCGGGCAGGTGAGGTACCGCTTTGGGGTCGAAGAGCGACCACTCGGCGTCAGCTTCGACGCGGCGCATGAAGAGGTTCGGCACCCAGTTCGCCAGGTTGAGGTTGTAGGCGCGCCGGGCCTGGTCGCCGGTGTTGTCACGCAGCTCCAGGAACTCCTCGATGTCGGCGTGCCAGGTTTCCAGGTAGACGCAGGCGGCGCCCTTGCGCTTGCCGCCCTGGTTCACGGCAGCTACGGAGGCGTCCAGCGTCTTCAGCCAGGGGACGATGCCGTTGGAGTGCCCGTTGGTGCCGGCGATCAGCGAGCCGCGAGAGCGTACGCGGTGGTAGGCGATGCCAATGCCGCCGGAGTATTTTGAGAGCATTGCGATGTCTGTATAGCGGGCGTAGATCGAGGCCAGCTCGTCCTGCGGCGAGTCGAGCAGGAAGCAGGAGGAGAGCTGCTCATGCACCGTGCCGGCGTTGAACAGCGTCGGGGAGCTAGGTACGTACTCGAGGTTCGAGAAGGCATCGTATAACTCCAGGACGCCCGCCATGCCGTCGCCGAGCGCACAGGCGATGCGCAGCCAGAAGTGCTGCGGCGTCTCGATTACCTGGCGGGTCTCCGGGTGCTTGAGCAAGTAGCGGTCGTAGAGGGTGCGCAGGCCGAAGTACTCGAACTCGTGGTCGCGCTCGGGCCGGACGGCGTCGTTGAGCTTGCGGCTATTGGTAGTGACGAAGCCAGCCACGCGGTCGTTGATCAGGCCAAGGCGCTGGCCCGTGGCGATCGACTGGGAGAAGGCGTGGATCTCCTGGTTGCGCACCTCTTTGTCTACATAGGTGGCGAGCAGGCGTGCGGCGAGTTTCGAGTACTGCGGCTCCTCGACGATCAGCGAGGCCGCGGTCTGGATCGAGAGCTGG
>CAZNHI010000353.1:0-3346 GCA_964572535.1 uncultured Dehalococcoidia bacterium | reverse complement strand
AGCGCGTGCTCGCCGCCGCTGAAGCCCTGGGCATCGAGGACCTGCTAAAGCGCAGGCCGGCGCAGCTGTCCGGCGGCCAGCGACAGCGCGTCGCTCTCGGACGCGCCATCGTCCGTGAGCCACAGGTCTTCCTCTTCGATGAACCCCTCTCGAACCTCGACGCCAAGCTACGTGTCCAGACCCGAACCGAGATCAGCAAGCTGCACCAGCGCCTGGGGACAACCTTCATCTACGTCACGCACGACCAGGTGGAGGCGATGACCATGGCCACGCGTATCGCGGTGATCAAGGATGGGCTGCTCCACCAGGTGGGCTCGCCGGAGGAGCTTTACTTCCAGCCCGACAACCTCTTCGTCGCCGGCTTCATCGGCAGCCCCGCCATGAACTTCGTCCCCGGCGTGCTCAGGGGCACGGCGGAGCAAATGACGCTGGATGCTAAATCACTGCAGATCGCCTTCCCCCCGGAGCGATCCAAGCGGCTGGCCTCACACGGAGGCCAGGAGGTGCAGATGGGCATCCGGCCCGAAGACATCTACGCCTCCGACCTCGTGCCTGCCCACGTCAACGGCGCCCAGGTCACCGCAGGTGTCGACGTCACCGAGATGCTGGGCAGCGAGACCCTGCTGCACTTGGACATCGACCAGCACCGGCTGCTTGCCAAAGTCGACCCCAGGACCCGCGCCCGGGCAGGCCAGGACATCCGGGTGACACTCGACATCGACCGCCTCCACGTCTTCGACGCGCGGACGGAGAACGCGATCGACAAGATTGAGCTTCCTCCCGAGCTGCAGGAGTCGGCGGCCGCCCGCCGCCCCGCCGCGATACCCGGCGAATCTCGAGCCGAAACGCAGTGAGCCGGACTAGCTCGACACACCTTGCTTCCGGGAGTCCGACCACCGAGACGTCAGCCGACTCCACGTCCGCCGAGGCGCGGGCAGTTAGTGATCACCGTCGGCGCACGGATTGTCCCGCTCTCGGTGCTGGTACGGCCGCTAACCCTTGATCACGGCCAGCGGACGCATCCTCGCCACCCGGCGGGCAATCCCCGCCTTTTCGAGCACGTCCACCACGCTCGCCACGTCCTTGTAGGCCTCGCTCGCCTCTTCCGCCAACGCGGCCCGGTTGTGCGCCCGCACCAGGATTCCCTGCTGCGCCAGCCGCTCCGCGATGTTGACGCCTTTCAGCATGCGCACCGCCTCGTGACGGCTCATGATTCTGCCTGCACCGTGGCAGGTGGAGCCCCACGTCTCCTGCATGGCCCGCTCTTCGCCCACGCAGACGTAGGAGTAGCGGCCCATGTCGCCGGGGATCAGCACCGGCTGCCCCACGTCGCGGTAGCGAACCGGGATCTCGGGATGGCCGGCGGGGAAGGCACGAGTCGCGCCTTTGCGGTGTACGCAAACTTCGATCTCCTTGCCTTCGAACACGTGGCGCTCGATTTTCGCGATGTTATGAGCGACGTCGTACACCAGCCGCATCCCCATCTCCTCGGCGCTGCGTCCGAAGACCTTGGCGAACGATCTGCGCACCCAGTACGTGATGTACTGACGGTTGGCCCAGGCGAAGTTGGCAGCCGCGTTCATTGCTCCCAGGTAGGCTGTCCCCTCCTCCGATCGCACCGGTGCGCAGGCCAGCTGCTTGTCCGGCAGGTGAAAGCCATAGCGCTCTGAGGCCGTCTCCATCACGTCCAGATAGTCCTGGCAGACCTGGTGGCCGAAGCCACGCGAGCCGCAATGGAAGAACACCAGCACCTGGCCCGGCTCGCCCAGCCCGAAGCAATCCGCCGCCCGGCGGTCGAACACCTCGTCCAGGACCTGCACTTCCAGGAAGTGGTTGCCGGAGCCCAGTGTGCCAAGCTGAGACATACCCCGGCTGCGCGCCCTATCGCTCACCGCGGCGGGGTTGGCCCCCAAAAGTCGCCCGCCGCTCTCGGTCACCTCCAAGTCGTCCGGCCAGCCGTAGCCCTTTTCGATCATCCAGGACGAGCCCTTGACCATCACATCGTCCAGCTCTTGCTGCGTCAGCGTCAGCGGGCCTTTGCCCCCGAGACCGGCGGGCACGTCGCGGAACAATTGGTCGACGAGCTCCTTCATCTGACCCGCGATCTCGTCTCGAGTCAGGTTCGTCAGCAGGATGCGCGTGCCACAGTTGATGTCGAAGCCGACGCCTCCGGGCGAGACCACGCCGTCCTCGACCCGCGTCGCCGCCACGCCACCGATTGGGAAGCCGTAACCCCAGTGGATGTCAGGCATGGCCAGCGAGCGCCAGACAATGCCCGGCAGCATCGCGACGTTGGCCGCTTGATCCAACGCGTGCTCCTCGCTCAGCAGCTCGAGCAGCGATTCGTCTGCGTAGACGCGCGCCGGCACCAGCATGCCCGGCTTATACGAAACAGGCAGCTCCCACCGGTAGTCGTCCACACGCTGCAGAATTTTTCGCCACTCGACCATGCCCCTCACCTACATATCGAAGATCACACTCGCCACGTAGCCAGCGTCCACTTGCTGAATCGCCAGCATGTGGCGCGTGACTCCCTTCACCATCCCCCTGACCTCATGCCGCTCCTCGTCTAGCTCCTCGCCGAAGGCCGTCCCCTTCAACCGTCCTGCATCGACATGAACCTCGAACCTCCTGAAGACAAGGTTCTCCACCTCGGTGAGCAACAGCAGCTCCAGGAGCCAGTTCGACAGCAGGTGCTCCTGGTCCTGCGCGCTCGTCTCAACCTCACGCGCCGTCCGCTCACGCACCGTTTCGAGGTCGACCATCAGCGAGTACATGCCCTCCGCCGCGGCCGCAAACGCCGTCTCCAGCGTCGGGCCTCGCGCGACGATTCCGGCGTCGGCCGTATGCTCCAGGATCTCGTATGACGCCTCCACCGCAGTCCCTGCTTCAGGCGCTCCCTGCGCCCTTGAGGACCTTCAGCCTGTCTCCCACCTCTTCGACCGGTCGCAGCACCAGCACCGGCACGTCGCTGCGGATCAACCGGTCTGTCACGCTGCCCAACGCCCAGCGCACAAAGCCGGTGCGGCCGTGCGAGGTCATGACCAACAAGTCGGGTCGATTCTCTTTGAGGTCTTGCATCAGGGCTGGAAACGGCAGGCCATAGAGGACTTCCGTCTCCACCGGCTGCGCCGTTTCCAGCTCCAGCTTCGCCTCTGAGAGATACAGCGACGCGGTCAGCGCCTGCGAATCAACAACGTCCGCCGCCAGACTGCCTACGGCATCCGGGTCCAATGACGCCGGCGCCTGGATGACCTGAACAAGCCGGATGCGTGCGCCCAGGCGCTCCGCCAGCAGCTTTGCCACCGGCAAACACTCGGCCGCCAGCCTCGACCCGTCCAACGGC
>CAZNHI010000352.1:0-3350 GCA_964572535.1 uncultured Dehalococcoidia bacterium | reverse complement strand
TGAACGATCGGTAGACCTCGTGCATACCGGTCTTCCAGTACTTGCGCGCCATCGTCCAGAACCCGCCATAGCCCAGCGTGCCCGCCAGCTCCTTCGGGTTGAAGCTCGTCTTGCTGTAGCCCTCTTGAGCCAGCGCCAGCACCGCGTTCGGCCCGGCCTCCACACCGCCGTGAATCGTGCGCGTGAAGTGCACGCCCAGGAACGGGAACTCCGGGTCCGGCACCGGGTAGATCAGCCCCTTCACCAGGTGATGCGCCTCCGGCCGCAGGAAGTAGTACTCGCCCCGGAAGGGGATGATCCGCAGGCCCACCTCGGCGCCCATCATGCGCGCGATAGCGTCCGAGTACAGCCCGGCGCAGTTCACCAGGTACTTCGCTTCCACGTCGCCCTTCGTCGTCTCCAGGTGCGTGTGGTCCGCCGCCTTCAGGATCCTCGTCACCTTCGCGTCCAGCACGATCTCGCCGCCGGCCTCCTCCACGTGGCGGCCATAGGCGCGCGTCACCTCCGTGTAGTCGATGATCCCCGTCTTCGGCGAGTACAACCCCTTGATCCCCGCCGAGTGCGGTTCGATCTCCCGGATGCGCGCCCCATCGATCATCTCCAGGCCCGGCACACCGTTGGCGATGCCCCGCTGCTGCAGCACCTCCAGGCGCGGCAGCTCGTCCTCGCGCGTCGCCACGATGACCTTGCCGCAGAGGTCGTACTTGATCTCGTTCTCGTCGCAGAACTGCAGCAACGCCTGCACGCCCGTGACGCAGTTCTTCGCCTTCAGCGACCCCGGCGCGTAGTAGATACCGGAGTGGATCACGCCGCTGTTGTGACCGCTCTGGTGCTGCGCCAGCTTCTCTTCCTTATCGAGCACGCCGATCTTCAACTTCGGGTACTTCTCGGCCAGCCGCATCGCCGTCGCGGTGCCGACGATGCCGCCGCCGATCACGGCGATGTCGTACTTCATCGAAGCCATCAGAGGTCCCTCTTCTCCGGTCCCGGTGGGTGGGTTAGCGCCGATCATAGGCGACGCGCCGCAGGGCGTCACGCGCCGAAAGCAGCCGGCTCAGGTTGAAAGCCAGATAAGGGACGCATATTGGCCGCGCAGAGGCTTGGAAACAGAGTCAGCCGGTCTGGATACTCAGTTAAGTTTGATTTGCGAGAGCCCAGTTCCGTCCGTTTTAACGACATAGCGTTGGATTGGCACAGACGGCAAAGAGGACGTAAAAACGAGACAGTTGCTGTTAGGACTCCAAAGAGGATCTGACTCGAGGCCAAGGGCATCACTCTTCGTCAATCGGATCAACCCTGAACCATCTTTGTTAACGAGATACAGCTTCGGAGGTGAACCTCCCCGATCCGACATGAAAGCAATGCGATTGCCATCAGGTGACCAGGAGACGGCCGACACGCCAATACCCGCTATGTCAGTTCCGGGACTCTGGGAAAGATTCATTTGCGAGCCGTCGGATTTCAGCACGTAGAGCTGGTGGTTTCCGTCGCGATCAGAGATGAACCCGATGGCATCGCCGTCTGGCGACCAACTGGCATCAGAGTCGCGGGATAGATTGTCCGTAAGCTGCCTGCGCTGGCTGCCGTCAGCATTCACAGAGAAAACCTCGTAGTCACCATCCTGGTAGGATGAATAGACAAGCCTGGTCCCGTCTGGTGACCATCCCGGGGTCGTCGCGAATCCGTTGCCTTCGGTCACCCTTACGTTGCGACTGCCGTCGGCGTTCACGACGAAGATGTCCCTGCCAATGCCGCCGCCAGGTAGCGAAGCCGCGCTTTCGTACGCGATTCGATCGCCACGTGGAGACCACACTGGAGGTGCTTGCTGCTCGCCGGGCTGAACATCCGCTAGGCGCCGGCCGTTGCGGCCCTGGCCATCGCCCACGGAGAGCCCCCTGCCAGCGGCATCGTCGTCGTAGAAAGCGGTTCGGTCTCCCCCAGGGGAGGCAGCGACGCGTTCATCGCGATCCGTGTACACCCAGGCCTGACTTCCCTGATAGAGAAGACGGCCTGAGCCGCAATCTGTGGGGAGAGCTGTGAGCACCCCCGGCGTGGTGCCCTCGGGCGGAACTGTGGGCGAAGGTGACGAAGGCTTAGAGTCACCGTCTCCGCTGCAAGCGACGACGAGTAAGGCCGAGGCTAGAACAGAAAGACCGGGTCCCAGTGCCCCAGCAGAACGTCTGCCCCTGGCAGAGTGGTCAAGCCGGCCGCCCCGAAACAGGGTCGGCCTTACCTGCCTCCACATGGGATCAATGATCGCACGCCGAACGTGCGTCGAGCCAATGCCTAACACTAACACTGAGTCAAGGCACGGGCGCGAACGGCGGCGGTTGTTCAGATCTCACCCCTGGCTGGAGTGGGCCTACAGAGGGTGCGGCCGGCGGGACTCCTTCGGAACGATAACCTTCGTGCTGCTGCTGATCGCCCGGTACCGTGGGCATCACGACCGGCCCCCTTACAGCAGGGTAGGAAACCTGCTGTTGCTGGGGCCATGGTCTGTGCCTGGTCGGCCCGATAGCCTTCGTGTTGCTGTTGTCCAACAGGAACGCTCGGCATAACGATAGGTCCAGACGACGCAGGGCTTTCGGTGCCATAACCCTCGGGATGAGGCTGCTGAATTGGTGGTTCCTCCTGCGGAACCGGAGCTGTCGGGGGCGGTCTCTCTTCCATTGTCATTGTGCTGATCCTCCTAGGTCGGCGAGCTTAAGCCCAGAGCTGAGCAACAAGGTCATTCGGCCCCCATCTCGTCCCATAGGGATAAGAGCCAAGCCAGTTGCCGGCTATTTCGAAGTGCAAGTGTTGAGGAAAAGGGGACGGATTCAAGTGAGTACGGCCCAGGTAAACCCAATTGCTGATGTACTGGCCCGGCGAATACTGGAGTGACGCAGGATCTACTCAAGCACACTCCTTCGTTTAAGCCTGAACAGGACTGCGAGCTATCTGGACTTGGCCGTTCGGCAGCACCAGCGTTTCGGAGATGTCCACTACTTCATCCTTATGCTAGTCTCGCTTCCGGTCAGCCCTGTCAAAGCTACGGAGGTCCTGCGCATGGCCCTGCGTCCGGTCTACGCCACGCCCGAGGAGGCAGTCGCCGACATCCCAGACGGCGCCTCGATCGCTACCGGTGGCTTCTCGGCCACGCTCGGCTTCCCCATCGCCCTGCTGCGAGCAATGGCCGACCACAGCACCGCGAAGGACCTCACCTTCATCGGCAATGGCATCCCCCAGGGCGCCACCGGCAACCCGGAGGACCCCTGGTTCGTCGTCCACCCCTCGCGCGTCAAGAAGGTGATCTGCTCCTTCCCCGTGGCAGCCTCCTCGCGCCGCGGCGGCGTCAACCCCTACGAAGC
>CAZNHI010000351.1:0-3354 GCA_964572535.1 uncultured Dehalococcoidia bacterium | reverse complement strand
GCGTCTGACCGTAGACTGTGGACTCGAGAGTGTCCCACGACCAGACCTGTTGTCCGGCGGTGTACAAGCCCGTAGCTGCCAGAACGCCGAAACTGATGCCAGCGAGCGGAGCGAAGTTTCGCCAGGTGGCAACAGCGACCCTCATCTCCCCCCGAGGGCCGAAGACGATCGACGCTACCAATGCGAAGAGCCCTCCCGCCCAAACGCACGCTGCGAGCAGATGCGCTGCATCGACCGCCACAGCAATCGTGCCATCATCATGAACACTGGCAGCATGGCCGGCCATCGCATGTACGGCCGCGAAAGCCATTGCCAGCGGTACTATGAGTGGCAGCGTGATGGCGGGTCGCCTCCGCGCGAGTGGCACCGAGGCCACGAGAAGGAGGACTAGCAGTTCGCGAACGCACGAAAGGAGCCCGAACCGCGTCTCTGTGGCGAATCGCCAGAGCTGCCCGGTCTCTATCATCCGCATGAGGCTCTGATCCGTTGCGTCAGTAGCCTGGCTGACCAAGAGCCCGGCGCCCAAGACCAGCGCTGCTGTCCCGGCGATTGTTGAATATCGAAGGACCGCCCGTGAGGCACCGGCCAGTGCCCTCGAGCCGACCGCGCCGCCTGTAGATCTGCCGGGTTGCAGGACCACTGCGTACGCGGCTAGAGACCCCAGGAGCACAGCGACTGCGCTGAAGTATGCCCAGCGCAGCCAGACTTCGCTTACCGGGAAAGGTTCCGGGGTCCCACCAGTCGCACGGGGATTGGACCCAGCGCCTATCCCAAAGGCTATCTCGCCGGAGAGTGAATGTCCGTCAATTGCTGATAGCGTGCGCCAACGGAGGGCATACGTTGCCTCTGGCATGTCGGGCAAGGAGACTGCTACCAGAGAAGAGCCCAGCCCGTCAGAGCGAACCTCATTTGCGGTGTACGAGAAGCCCTTGTCGCTCGTCAGGCGAACCGTGCTAAAGGCCGGATCCACGGCATCCACGAACCATAAGCGAATCTCCTCCGGCGGCTCGAGGAGGACCTCCCCGGCGGCGGGATCCGAACGGATAAGTTCGCTGTGAGCCCCGGCGGCGCCCGGCGAGGTCACTACAAGGGCAAGGAGAACCAGGAGCAAGCTGCCTGGTATCCAGAACCGGTTCGGCATCGCTAGTCTCCTGGCTTCGGTTATTGGACCAACAGCGGTTCCAGCGTCACGTCGCCTATGCGGAGGGCGACCTCACTGCCCTTACCGACCAGGCCTGAAACGTTGCCGAAGAGGATGTACCTCTCGATCCCGACTTTGGGGTCGAGCCGCTGTGAAACCACCCTGCCCGCCTGATGCAAATGAGCCTCGGTCAAGGCGTAGCCAGACTCCTCGTCAATGAGCAATGGCGCGGAGGCGACGTGTTCTAACGTCTTGTCGTTGTGGTTCTTGGCACTGGGGCCAAGAGCCGCCAGCGCGCGGTCCTCATCAACAACCAGATATCGGACATCGATCAGGCCGCCGGCTGCTGTAAGTCTCACACCGATGATATGGATGCCCCAGGCCTCCTCGGTGCTGGCCTGGTCCTCGGGTACGGGTTCGGACGCCGAGGAGGAGCTGCCACAACCGATGACCAGAGCGGCGAGAAGCGCCGCTCCCAGGAGCGGCGCCAATCGCGCAAATCTTATACGTTTGGCTCGCGTCAAGTCCAAGCCTCCTTCACCTCAGGTCACTGGTCCAGGCCGACGACAAACCGGGCAATCTGGAGAGCGTCAGACATCGTGACCTGTCCGTCATGGTTTACGTCTGCGTTGCCCGGACAAGGGATATCCGGCTCCAGGCCGACCACCACCTGGGCAACGAGAAGAGCGTCGTTCATAGTCGCGGCTGAAACACAATCATCCGCCATTCCGAGGATCCCGTTGATCGTCAAGAAAGTGAGCATCCCACCGGGTCCAGTGTTCACGTTGGTGACGTTCATGTTCGCGCTGTATACGGGGAACCGCGAGCCGGGGTTGGCCGCCGGGGCGTCGAGGAACGTATCGGCCGTCTGCCCCGGCGCAACCGTCAGAGAGACCGCCTGGTGTGGCGCATTCTGCGGTTGTGCATCGGTTGCGTAGACTAGCTGATGAAAACCGACTGCCTGCAAGGAATGCGTCTCGACGCCAGCGTTGGCGTACCGCAGCAATACACGATCGCCGGGGTCCGCAGAGATTGGTGCCGTGTTCGGATACACTTTGCCGTTGATCAGCCAGTACTTCGGCGCATAGTCCAGCATGTCGAACGCGTTCGGGTTGGCGTTCAACGCCGGGTCTATCTCACTCAGGACCAGCAGAGCCTCCTTGTCGAATGTGCTGTCGGCACCGTCATAAGCCTGGCCTACTACTAGTGGCCGCACGATCAGTGGACCGAACAACCCCATAGGCACCTGGATCTGGGCGTTTAGACCGGCCTCGTAGAGGTAGGTGCCCGGGTCGGATGCCGTGAACGTGTAACTCGTCGACCCAGCAGGCGCCGCTCCTGTGGTGTCAGGGATCAACTCCTGGCCCGACAGGTTGAGCGAAACGCTCTGTGCAAGCGAGTTGTGCAGGTTGATCGTGACAACATCGCCCGCTGTCACGTCGAGGGTCGGTCCTGGTAAGGTCGCCGGCCCGGCCGCACCGCACGTGCCCAGAGCGAAGCCCCAAATGGGAACGTTGACCGCGCCGGGCATCGTGACACTGCCTGTTTTCGCGCACAGGTCAATGCTTACAGCGGCCGCCAGCGGCGCCGCATGGATTTCCGGCTCCTCATTGATGGGGCGTGCGCTCCCGCCGCCGGCAGAGCCCAGTGCGCCCATGCCCTGCCAACTGGTCAGGGACAGCAGTGCGAGGGCGAGGGCGGCCCCGCCTGCGACAAGCGCGATTGGCGCCCGACGCTGCCTGGTTGGGTGTTGCTGCCTGCCGCTTCCACCTCGCATATCGTCTCTTCCTTTCGGTGCCTCTTTTGCGCGCGCCATCACGGACACCCGCCGGGTGGGTTAAGGCGAAGCAAAGTCGTGAGCCCGCCGAATCCTTCATCGAAGTTCTGTATTTCGGTCAGCGCGTGGCTGTGCCAGGGGAAGTACTGTTCGCCGCACTCGTTGTAGGACGTCACGCCCGTCGGCAGCGTGCCCTGGTAGCCCAGGTACTGGCTGCCGGAGTAGGTTGTCACGTCGTCTAAGAAGACCAGGTTTTGCAGCCCCGGCACCTGGACAGGGATCGGGTTGAAGTCCGGGTCCCAGCCCTCGACGTCCGTCCACTTGAACAGGGTATCGAACGTTTGTCCGGAACCAATCGTTCGCCCGAATCGCTCGAAGGATGCGTCCTCGCCGAGGGGACCCTCGAGCAACCGCCCGTCTTGCGCGATTACGCGGA
>CAZNHI010000350.1:0-3365 GCA_964572535.1 uncultured Dehalococcoidia bacterium | reverse complement strand
ATTCGACGTATTGTTTGCACGGGTGTATATGGAGTTTGCCCTGATCGTCAGCATGGGGGCAATGCTCCCACCGCTCCTGATGTTCTGGGGGCTATCGGTTGGAGCAGTGTGACGCCTGTCCAGCGGCGTCGTGGGCGTCACTCTTCTTGCGATTGCCTTGAGCTACCCGGGGCGCAGACAGGGAGTTACCGGCGAACCTACTCCGCGCTACGTCCGTGTGAACGTCATGATCATTCTATTGATCAGCCTGACCCTGTTGATTGCCGCGACTGGCGTACTCCACGAACGAGCGGGTCCGACATTCCTGGCTGCTCTTACCGTATTTCTGACTGCCGTGCTGGTGGCCTGGCTCCGAGCGCTGAGCCTTATCCTTGTGCCGGAGGCGCCCTGAAGGTGGCGACCTGTGTCCGTCAACCCCGGTCAGGCGAGCCCGGCGGCCTTACGGCGGTCTAACCCGCGCGGGTGCTCCTGACGGCCCCGCGCTCGGTTGCGCCAGGCGGCTCGGCCTGGTGTACATTGAAGATGCCGGGCCGCCTGGCGGCTTGCGCGGCCGCAGCAGAAGCGCAGAGCGTTAGGCCGTTCCCAGCAGTTGTCGTTTCAGAAAGAGGGCGATCATGGACCAGTCGCGCCGCCCTGAGTTGGCGGTCGTGGCCGTAATCTTCTTGGCCGCCGTCCCCGGGCATACCTGGGCGCAGAGCGCCGCTCCGGGCCGAACACTTCACGTCAACGACATCGAGATGTATGTGGAGCTTCGCGGCTCCGGCGATCCTCTGGTGCTCCTGCACGGCTTTGGCGGCTGCGGGCAGGGCTGGCGCCCCGTCGTAGACAAGCTCGCCGAGCAATACCTGGTGATAATTCCCGACCTCCGAGGTCACGGGCGCTCCACCAACCCCGCTGGCACCTTCACGCACCGGCAGTCGGCGCTCGACGTCTATGCCCTGCTGGACCAACTTGGCGTGAAGAGCTTTAAGGCCATGGGCATCAGCACCGGCGGCATGACCCTTCTTCACATGGCGACCCAGCAGCGGGACCGGATCGCTGCGATGGTGCTCATCGGCGCCACCTCTTCCTTCCCCGAGCAGGCACGCGTCATCATGCGTGCGACAAGCACAGACAGCGCTCCCCCGCCATTCTACCGTTCATGTGCCACACGGGGTGATTCACAGGCCCGGGATCTCGCAGCTCAGTTTGGTCGTTTCAAAGAGTCTTACGACGATATGAATTTCACCACGCCGTATCTTGGCACGATCAGCGCACGGACGCTCATCGTGCACGGCGATCGGGATCAATTCTTTCCGGTAAGCATTCCAGTCGAGATGTACCGCGCCATTCCCGGGGCGGCCCTCTGGATCGTTCCGGAGGGCGGGCACGTCCCGATCTTTGGTGCACATTTGCGCGAGTTTGAGGACGTCGTCGGTGCCTTCCTTCGGGGTGGCCGCAACCCTCGTTAGGCGATCGTGCACGAGCCGTTCCGATTGATGAATGAATACGAGGGGGCATGTCCTATCTCGCATTGGCGGCTTCGCGTGGGCCTGGATTCGCGTCGGCCGGTTCCAACTGGGCGCGTCGTAGCGACCTGCTTTGAGTGTCAAATAGACTCATCGCGTTCCGCAAGCGGTTACACCAAGGGATCTTGACCCAGGCCTGGTTGTTGCAATCGTTCGGTCGTGTCCTGCAGCCCAAGGGAGCCGCTATGACCCGATCCACGCCCGCCGTACTTCTCCTCGCCGTAGCGACCAGCGCCGGCTGTTCAAGTTCGCCCACGCAGACGGATCTCCTCACCACGACCGCCACGGTCCGTTACGTGGACGTAGAAGGCGGCTGCTGGAGACTCGATGCCAAGGACGGAACGCACTACGAACCGGTCGACCTTGCACCGGCATTTCGTACCGACGGCCTTCGCGTTGCGGTCACACTCCGATTTACAGGAAACTATGGGAGTTTTTGCATGGTGGGTCGGCTCGCCGAGGTGGTCACGATTCGAGGTCAATAGTGCCCGTCTCGGCTTGTGACCTCGAGACAATCGATTGTGTCTATCCCCTTTGGCCTCGTTCGATCCTGGCTCGTGCATGACGGCCCTACGTTATGACAGGCTCATGGCAGTTGCCCTTGTTGCTTCTGTCGCCATCCCGGTCCTGGCCTGTAACGGTTCGACCTGTGGCGAGACGCCGATCCGGGGCTCAGGCCCCGGGTGGACTCGGTGCGGGCGAGGATCGGGCAGCTGCAACCGGCACGCTAGGCCGGCACCCTCACTCCGAACGCAGAGCCAGCACGGGATCGATGCGCGACGCCCGCCTCGCCGGCACGTAGCCGGCAAGCCCGGCGACGATCGCGACAATCGCTACGACAGCGCCGAACGTCACCGGGTCCGAGGAGACGACACCGAAGAGCAGGCCCTGAATCGCTTTGGCGGCGATCCACGCAGCCGGAAGGCCGAGGCCTAAGCCGATTGCCGCGAGGGTCATCGTCTGCTTCAGGATCTGACCTTGTACCGCCAGGGGCGCGGCGCCGAGTGCCATGCGGACGCCGATTTCCCGGATTCGCTGGCTCACCGAGTACGAGATGAGGGCATAGAGCCCCAGCGACGCCAGAATCAGCCCGAAGCCGGCGAATCCCGCGAGTAACAGCACGGTATACCGCCTGGTGGACAGCGACCGGTCGACGAGCTGTTCCATCGTTCTGAAATCGACGGCCGGCAGCGCAGGGTCGGCCCGCTTCAGCGCCGCCCGGATGCCGGGGATCAGGCTTGCCGGAGGCACCTCGCTCCTGACCACGAGATCGACCGTCTGATAGTCGCCGGTCTGCCTGAGGAGCATGTACATCTCCTGGCCGGTGTCACGCTCGAGGGCGAAATAGCGAACGTCGTCGACCACGCCTACCACGCGATAGTCCCGGCCGGAAGCGCGGAGAACGCGGCCCAGGGGATCCTCATCCGGCCACAGTGCGCGCGCCAAAGCCTCGTTGATGACGACAACCCATTCGGACGACGGGTGATCGTCGGATGTAAAGCCGCGTCCGGCTTTCATGGCGATGCGCATCGCGGAGAAATACTTGTCGTCGATCATGCGGGCGAGCGCGTTCGAACGCGTGGCAGGATCGGTCGCGCGATCTCGTGCCGAGACGCTCCATCCCCGCCACCCGAAGTTGTCGCCGAGGGGCAGCGCGTCGGTCAGGCCGGCGACTTCGACGCCGGGTACCGAGCGAACCTGGTCCAGGAGCGCATCGAAATAGGCGTTCCGCGCCTCGAGCGCCGGATGCTCCCGGCGTGACGGATCCACCCGCAGCGCAATCACGTTCTCGGACGTGAATCCCAGATCGACGTCGAGGACTCGGCTGAGACTGCGCGTGAGCAGGCCGGCGCCGGT
>CAZNHI010000349.1:0-3366 GCA_964572535.1 uncultured Dehalococcoidia bacterium | reverse complement strand
AGGGGCGCGTCGCTGTTCTTTGGCCGCAACGAAGAGGAAGGGCTGCGCTGTGTCTACCACGGCTGGAAGTACGACGGCGCCGGCAACTGCGTCGACATGCCTTCGGAGCCGGCGGAATCGAACTTCAAGACGAAGGTGCACGCCACGGCTTACCGCACAACGGAGCGCAACGGCATCGTCTGGGCCTACATGGGAACACGCGAGGTGGCGCCGCCGCTGCCGGAGCTGGAAGCCAACATGTACCCGGAGGAAGAGACGCGGATCAGCGTCCTGCACCGCTCCAACAACTGGATGCAGGGCTGGGAAGGTGAGATGGACACCGCCCACGCCGCCTTCCTGCACGGCGGCGCCGCCCGCCTGGAGGACACCGAGCCGGGGTCCCTGGTCTATTACGAGATCAAGAATCGGGCCGGCAAGTTCAGCGTGCGTGACACCGAGTACGGCACGGCTTACAGCATGTACCGTGTGGCGGAGGAGGACACCCTCTACCACCGCATCGGACACATGCTCTTCCCGTGCTTCGCGATGGTGCCTCCGGGCCCGATAGGCGCAGGCCCCGCGTTCATCGCCTACGTGCCGATGGATGACTACCACACGCTGGAATGGAACGTCTTCTCCCGCCGTCGCCGCATCATGCCCGGAAGCGGCGATATCATCGCCGGCGTGCGCCGGACAGACGGTCCAGACCGCGACTACATACCGAACGGCACAGGCTGGTTCGACCGCTACAACCTGACCCAGAACTTCGAGAACGACTTCATGATCGACCGCGAGAACCAGAAGAACCTGGTGAGCTACACCGGTATCCGCGGCATTCGCCAGCAGGACATGGCGATGACCGAGAGCATGGGCCCGATCATGAACCGCAGCCGCGAGCACCTGGGCACAACGGATGCGCTGATCATCCGTACGCGGCGAAAGCTGCTGGCCTGCGCCCGGGCCTTGGCAGAGAACGACGTGGTGCCGCCGGGCGTCGACACGCCGGAGGTCTACCACCAGCGCTCCGGCGGGATCATCCTGCCGCGCAGCGCCGACTGGTGGGAGGCGACGCGGGCCGTGCGTGAGCAGTTCGAGGCCCGGATTGAAGCTCCCGTCGTCGAAGTCCCGTCGAACTAGTCCCGCAGCCCCGCCGGGAGAAGACCATTGAAGGCTGCCCTGTTCACTCCCAGCCCCTACATCGGCCCGGTTGAGCGTCGGGGCTGGCCCGTGCCCGTCGATGCCTATTCCGATGAATTGGCCGCCCAGTCGATGGAGCTGAGCCTGGAACAATTTCAGCTCGCGGATGAGTGCGGCTTCGACTGGGTGACGCTGGCGGAGCATCACTTTGCGCCGTTTTCGCTGACGCCCAACCCGATGGTAATGGCGGGCGCAGTGACGGAGCGCGTGAAGCGGGCAAAGATCGCCTTGCTGGGCATGAACATCCCGACGATAAATCCTGTGCGGACCGCGGAAGAGTTCGCGATGTTGGACGTGATGAGCGGCGGCCGTGTCATCGCCGGGATGCTGCGCGGTACGTCCAACGAGTACGTCACGTACAACACCAATCCGGCCGAATCGCATGAGCGCTTCGAGGAGGCGCTGCAGTTGATAGTGAAGGCCTGGACGGAGCCGCAACCGTTTGGCTGGCAAGGGCGCTACTTCGAGTTCCGGTCGATCTCGATCTGGCCGCGGCCGCTACAAAAGCCACACCCACCGATATTCATGTCCGCGTCCAGTCCTGAATCCGGCGAGTTCGCAGCGCGCAATCATATTGGGGCGGGATTCGCCGTGACGACAATTCCGCTCGCGCGCGAAGCCTCGCAGCATTACCGGCGCATCGCCAACGAATGCGGTTGGGACCCCACTCCCGAGGACATCGTTTACCGCGTCGGCATACAGATCGCGGAGACTGACGCAGCGGCGAAGGGCATTCAGCCGCTGCCGACTCGAGCGCTGCGCGAGGCCGCTTCGCCGGCTATGAGGGTGGGGTTGGCGACCGCGAACGCCAGCGTCGACGATGCCGTGGCGCGCGCCGGTTATTACGGCAGGGATGAAGAGAACCAGCGCGGCCGGATACGCCGGGCCGGCAGCATCGAGGAACGCATCGAAAACGGTCAGGTGCTGTGCGGCAGTCCGGACTCCATCCTGGAACAAGCCCGGCGCGTAAAGGAAGAAACCGGCGCGGGCACGCTCGACCTCGTGTTCACGGGCGACCGTGAGCAAACCCTGCGGTCGATTGAGCTGTTCGGAGCGAAGGTGCTGCCCGGGCTGAGAGAGATCTAGCGCAAGAAGGGGTAGCGTGTTGCTGAAAACGAGCGCACCGGCTGTCAGCTTCCGAGAAGGCTTCGTGGAGGCGGACGGATTCAACATTCGCTATCTGGAGGCGGGTGAAGGCGAGCCCCTGGTGGTGCTGCACGGCGGCGGCGGATTGCGGCACTACTCGTCACACGACCTGCTGGCGCAGAAGCGCCGCGTCATTCTGTTTGAGGCGCCCGGGTTCGGGCGGTCGGCGGCGAACGAGCGCTCACAGTCGATAGCTGAGCTGGCCAACACGATGGCGCTCGCCGTACGTAACCTGGGCATCGAGCGCTACGACCTGCAGGGCACTTCGTTCGGCGGCAAGCTGGCTCTATGGCTGGCTGTGCAGCACCCGGAAGCGATCAAGGCGCTGGTGCTCGTCTCGCCGGCGGCTATTCGCCAGGCTAACCCCGACGGCGCGCCGCTGAGGCTGCTTTTGTACGCTCACCCGGAGCGCGTAACGCCCCAGGCTGAGCTGGAACCGGAGACAATCGCGAAACAGCGCGCGCTGACGGGCCGCATCATGGGCCCGCCGCGCGATCAGGGCCTCGAGAGCAGGCTGCCGGAGCTAACTGTGCCGGTGCTGGTGATCTTTGGCACGCTGGATACCTTCATCCCGACGCAGCTGATGAGCGTCTACCGGCAGCTCCTGCCCAACTGCAACACGGTCTTCTTCTACGACGCCGCCCATGAGGTGGATGCGGACCGGCCGGATGCCTTCGTCTCGCTGGTTAACGACTTCTATGACCGGCACGAGGCGTTTCTCGTCAACACGCAGAGCAGCGTTTTGTACGAGTAGCGCGCGTGGACTCCGACTTGAGGACGATCCGTATAGACCACACCGGCGCGCTGAGACGCCCTGACTGGCTCAACGACCTCTACGCGCGCCTCGGCGACGGCGAGGTGTCCGCGGATGAGGTGCAGGAGGGGCAAGAGCGAGCGGTGCGTGAGGTGATCGAGCGGCAGGAGGCGCTGGGCCTGCGGGTGGTCACGGACGGCGAGTTCTGCCGAATCGGCGGGTTTCAGGAGAGCTTCGGCGGCGCGGTCGGCGGCTTTGACGCGCTGCCCTACGTCTATCGGCGGCGCTCG
>CAZNHI010000348.1:0-3366 GCA_964572535.1 uncultured Dehalococcoidia bacterium | reverse complement strand
CCAGCTGCCTGCCCTTCATCCGCGCCGCCGATGCCGCCGCCCTCGTCTGGGACATGCTCGACTTCCGGCCCACCGGCTACACCCTGAACTGGGGCGTCCACCCGGCGCTCTTTGCCTTCGGCGTCTGCCTGATCGATAACGCCCGCCTCGACGACCTCGCCCGCGCCTGTCTGGAAGAAGGACGCTACGACTTCATGCTCACGCTGGCGCCCCTCGTCGTCACCGGTGGCACCGGTTCCCCCCTCAACCCGATAGCGCTGTTCTAGAGCAGATCGAGTTGCTTCGGCCCCAGGATGTAGTAATAGCTAACGCCGTCGGCTGCCCAGATCACGTTGTATACGGACGTGCCCTGCGGTATCTGGATCTCTTCCAGCACCGTGCCATCGGCGGTCACGATCTTCGGCTTCGCTCCCGTCAGCGCGAATCGCGAACGGTCGGGAGAGACGACATAGCCGTTCGATTCCCCAATCGGCGTTAGTCGCACAACATCGGCGGTTTCCAGCGTCAGCAAGGAGATGCTGATCCGAGCGCCGTCACATTGCGCACAGCTGAACGTTCTCAGCAGGAGCCTGTGCGTCCCGTCCTCTGGCGCTAATTCCGCGCCCACATGGAAGTAACCACGATCGCAGTCCAGCAAGACGCTGCTCCGTCCGCTTTCCACCTCATAGATCCGCGTCCGATTGTGCAGTCCGCCCGAGAATGGACAGAGCTCTGGGGACGAGGTCGGGTCACCGATTCCCGGGTGCTCGCTAACCATGAAGTAGCGCCCATCCGCCGTCAGAGTTGAACTGAACTCATTGCCCGGCGAGACGAGGCGCACGACTCCCTGACCGTTAGCCGCATCGATCAAGTTTCCCTGGATGGCGAGATAGGCTCCGTCCCGGCTCCACTCTATTCCCGCGAATCCTTGAGTGTAGGTGGCTCCGCTGGTCAACTGGCGGGTGCCGTTGGTGCCCCGGTCGAACCAGTGCAGCTGGCCGCCGGAGAGGATGGGCAGCTTCTGACCATCCGGCGACCACGGTCCCCATCCCTTGACGCCGGTGGCCATGCGTTGCACAGTGCCGTCCTGCAGCGGTACGAGGTACAGGCCCCTGTCAGCCACTAGTAGGCTCGAATTGGAGCCGTCGCTGTCTTGCGTTACCCAAACCACCAGCGCCTGGCCGTCCGGCGTCCATCCAACGAAACCTGTGTTCTCGCCCAGCCCCGTTAGCTTCACGACTTCGCCCGACTCTCGAGTCAGGATGATCGGGCCGTTGCTATTCCAGTTCGCGACTTGCACGAAGGGCGTTATGCCTGCCGCTGCCTCCACGGGGCTGACTTCATAGGACCTGTCTTCGGGCGCAAGCGGGCTGAGGACGGCTTCCGTTCCCTCGCGCCTCACCGTGATCAGGCCTCTCAGCCAGACTTCGTCATCGTCCTTTGGCATCACGGCGCGTGTAGTCATACCCATGCGAATGCTGGTCCCGTTATCGGCCAGGCGCGGCGTGTACGGCTGGCGCGACGTCTCGTAAATCAGGCGCGGCCCACCCTTCGGCCCCACCTCGTAGAGGCGCCACACCGGCTCGTCGGTTGTCCTGCGGTCGTACGGCGAGGCGTGCTCCTCACCGCTGAAAAGCGGCAGCTCCGTGGGCTCCCAGCGTGCCTCGGGCGCCAACGGCAGCGGCGCGCCGAGCATCGGCAAGGGCGTCGCGGTTGGCGAGGGCCTGGGCTTCGGTGAGGGGTACGCCGAGATCGGTACCGGCGTAGGTGTCTGGCTGCTGGTCTCCGACCCGGCGCAAGCTGCCATCACCCAACAAAGGCTCAGTACCAGAACGATTCGCGCCACGCCCATGGCTTAATTATCGGGCGCGAAGCTTTGTTCCTGCTCGTTGCGCGGCCGGCTCCCTAAGACGTAGCCCGCGTCGCCTGCGACCACACCACCTGCCAGGCGCCGTCGCGCTTCTCGTACACGTCGGTGTGCCAGAAGCTCTGCCGCGGTTGTAGCTCGCCCTGCACCGCCATCTCGATCAGCGACCGGTAGCGAATCGCCGCCACGTCACCGTACAGCCGTACCTCGATCCGGGAGTCGGCCTGCCACAGCCTGTAATCGATCGCGCCTGCCTCGACGCCGCCGATATACTCGCGCTTCGATAGCTCACGGCCGCCGGGGTTGATCAGCTGAAAGTCGTCCGCGTGCAGCCGTTGCAGCGTCTCGATGTCCTTCGCCACAAACGCCGTCAGTCGCTCCTGCTCAATCGCGCGCAGTTCGTCCTCTTCTTCGCTCATCGCAGTTGTCCCCCTACGCGCGGCATCTTACGACCCCTCGAGGCACTATGCTTCTAGCCAACGTCCCTGTATCTAGCGTCAGGAGCCAATCGTGACCCGGATCGCCATCCTCAACGACTACCAGGACGCCGCGCTCAAGAGCGCCGACTGGTCCGTCCTGCCGCCCGACGCCGAGATCACCGTCTTCCGCGAAGCCCTGCCCGAGGACGAGGCCCAGCGCGCCGCCGCCCTCCTGCCCTTCGACGTGATCTGCATGATGCGCGAACGCACGCCTATGCCCCGCAGCCTCCTGCAGCGCCTGCCCAACCTCAAGCTGCTCATCACCACCGGCATGGGCAACCGCCTCACAGACATGGCAGCCGCGAAGGAACTGGGCATCACGTTCTGCGGCACCGGAGGCGCCGGCAACGGCACCGCGGAGCTAACCTGGGGCCTGCTCATCGGCCTGGCGCGCCACATCCACCCGGAGTACGACGCCATGCGACAGGGACGCTGGCAGCTCACGCTCGGCGACGACCTCATCGGCCACACGCTGGGCCTGCTCGGACTCGGCAACATTGGCGCACGCGTCGCCAGGGTCGCGCAGGCCTTCGGCATGGACGTCATCGCCTGGAGCCAGAACCTCACTGAGGAGAAGGCCGCAGCCGCCGGCGCCCGCCTCGTCTCCAAGCAAGAGCTTTTCGAGCAGGCCGACTACCTCAGCATCCACCTCGTCCTCAGCGACCGCACCCGCGGCATCGTCGGCGCCTCAGACCTCGCCCGCATGCAGCCCACCGCCTACCTGGTCAACACGTCACGCGGCCCCATCGTCGACGAAGCCGCCCTGCTCGACGCCCTGCGCAACCACCGCATCGCCGGCGCCGGCCTCGACACTTACGACGTCGAACCCCTGCCCGCCAACCACCCTCTGCTCGCGCTCGACAACGTCCTGCTGGCGCCGCACCTCGGCTTCGTCACCAAAGACGCCTACGCCAAGTTCTACGGCGACACCGTAGAAAACGTCGCCGCCTACCTCAAAGGCCAGCCAATTCGCGTGCTCAACGCCTGATCTAGCCCTACTTGCGCTCCAGCGCGATCAGCGGGATCTCCCGCGGGTGCGCC
>CAZNHI010000347.1:0-3374 GCA_964572535.1 uncultured Dehalococcoidia bacterium | reverse complement strand
ATGCGCAAGGCCATGGGCAAGAAGATCGCTGCCGTCATGCAGGCTGAACGCACTCGTTTCATGTCCGGCGCGCAGGAGAAGGGCTACTCGCAGGGGGACGCCAACCGCGTCTTCGAGCTGATCGAGCCGTTCGCGGGTTACGCCTTCAACAAGGCGCATTCCTACGCCTACGGCACCATCGCTTACCAGACTGCCTGGCTAAAGGCGAATTACCCGGAGGATTACCTCACGGCCGTCCTCATGCGCGCGGATAGCCATCCCGCCGGGTCGTTGGAACGCATTGCGCAGGCCTACAGCGAGTGCGTGCGCCTGGGCATCCCGGTGCTGCCGCCGGACGTGAACAGAAGTCACGTCAACTTCGCGCTGGAGACGATGCCGGACGGCAAGATCGCCATCCGTTACGGGCTCGCGATGATCAAGAACGTTGGCGTCGGCGCCGCGGAGTCGATCCTCGCCTCCCGAGAGTCGGCGGGCGGCGAGTTCGCCTCGCTGGACGATTTTTGCCGCCAGCTCAACACCCACAACGTCAACAAGCGCGCCCTGGAGAGTCTGGTCAAGACCGGCTGCCTCGACCCAATCGCCGGGACCGTCGATGCCCGGGGAGCCATGCTGGTCAACCTCGACCGCATCCTCAGCATCGCCCAGAGCGCCAACAAGCTCAAAGAGACGGGCCAGACGACGATGTTCGACCTGTTCGGCGACGAGGTCGCGACGCCTTTGGCCGGACTTGACCTGCAAAGCACGCCTATACCGCGTGGCGAGGTCCTGGCCTGGGAGAAGGAGCTGCTCGGCGTCTGGATTTCGGAGCATCCGTTTACACACGCGGCGCCGCAGCTAACGCCGCACGTCACCGCGCTGTGCAACGAGATCACGGCGGAGCTACTGCAAGACCTGCCGGCGCAAGGCCGCGACTTCATCATCGCCGGCATCGTCGGCTCGACACGGCGCCTGGCCACGCGCGACGGTCGCAGTTTCATCGCGGCGCAGGTGCAGGACCTCTCGGGCGATTTGGAGGTCACGGTCTGGCCCGACGTCTACGAGATGACGACCGACCTCTGGCTGGCCGGCAGCATCGTCCTGATGAAGGTGCGCGTGCGCGAGCGCGGTGACCGGCTCACAGCCGGCGTGCAGGAGGTTGTGGGCTACGAGGAGGACTTCATTCCGCCTGTCTGGGCCGGCCCGGACGCCTTCGGCGACGTGCCGATTCGTCGGAGCGGGAGCGGTAACGGGCACTCGAACGGCGCCCCCGTCATACCCGCTCGTAGCGAGGTTCCTGAGGTACGAGCCAGCGCACCGAGCTACGATTTGCCGCCGCCCATCGAAGACGCACCGTCTTTCGAAGAGCCGACTCCCGCCGCCCCGGCTGTCTCAGAGCTGCCCGCCTACGACGAACCGGCGACACCGCCGCAGCTGCGGCTCGTCCTCAACGAGACGGGTGACGAGGACGCGGACCAGAAGCGCCTGGCCGCCGTCTTCCGCCTGCTGCAGGCCCAGCCCGGCAGCGACCGCGTCCTGCTCACGATCCACACCGGCGACGGCAACGCCATCGAACTCGCGCTACCCACGGCGAAGCTGGACGAACGGCTGCGTGAAAGCCTAGAAGCCGCGGTAGCCGATAAGCAAGCGCAGCCCAGCCTGTAAGGTTCGGATGCCTCTTCGAAGGATCGTGTAGTGCCAAGCGACAGTCGCACTGCCTTAATGGCTCAATTGAGCAGCCGCTATGGCCCGAGTCGCAAGCTACCCCAATCACAGTCCCTCTACGAACTCGGCAACGGGAAGGCTCGTATCTATATCCGCTATTCCAGGTTGCACTCTCGGTCGCAGGCATTCTTTGGTCTTCGGCTGAATGACCTGAGAAGACTTGAGGGTCATCGTTCGTTTATATGCTTCCTCTGGGATCGCCAGGCAGAACCGCTCTTCATTCCGTTCGCGGATTTCGAGGAAGTGTTCGCCGGCTCTCAGCCTGCTTCGGATGGCCAATACAAGGTTCAAATCTACCTAAGAGACGATGCAACTATCCTCTACGTGACGAGAGCTGGCCGTTTCAATGTCGACGCCCATTTTGGGTGGACCGCTCTCGATGAAGCCTTGGAAGGCTTCCAAAGCGCCCCGGCGTTATCACACCCGCAAGTCCAAACGCTTCTCGGTGCCATTGGAAATGCGAAGCAGTTCGACGTTTGGGTACCCCCGCAGACCGGCATGGCCTCGATTGGTCCCTCACTAGGCCATATCCGTGTTTGGAGCGTTTGCCGCCTGGATACGAGACAGTGGAACCGATTCTCCAGGAGATCGACGTTGTGTGGATCAAGCCCGGGGCGGTAGGCTTAGCGGCAGCTTACGAGATTGAACACTCGACGCCCATCTATTCAGGGTTGCTACGACTTAACGACATCAGGTTAGCAAACCCCCGAATAGACCGACTGACAATCGTTTCTGATGAACCGCGGCGCTCGGCATTCATTCGCCAGTTAAACAGACCCACCTTCGTGGCCAGCAGCTTGAGCAGCGTTTGCACATTCCTCGAATACACGGAGGTATATGACTGGCATCGTCGCTTGATGGCGAGTTCAACAGCGCGTGCTTCTCCTTGAACCGACTCTCACGAACTTCGTGATCGCTTCGCAAGAACAGGAAGGTAAAAATGGCGGCATATGTTGCGGTTCTTGGCTGGTACGGCATAGTCGATGATGTGTCGGTGCACCGCACGATGAGGACCGCAATGCAGAAGGTTGAGGATCACATATTCCCGTCGGGTTTGACAGCTCAACGATGGTTCGAGCTGTTGCGAGATACGAATGAGTATCCGCACGATGATTATGAACCAACCAACATTTATGTTTGCGAGCTTGAGGATTAACTGAGCGCCAATCGCTCTCTTTCACCGCTGCCTGAAGAATCTGTGCGGCGAGAAATCTGAAGAATCATTCGTTATCTGCCCCGCCGTGGTCTCGGCGCAGGTCTGTCTTGAGCACCTTGCCCATGGGGTTGCGCGGCAGCTCGTCTACGAAGGCGATGTAAGCCGGCGCCTTGTAGCTCGCGAGGCGTTCCTTGCTGTAGGCCTGCAGGTCAGCGCGTACCTCGTCCAAGGGCCGGCCGCGCGTGCCGTCTTCGAGCACGACGATAGCCTTTACCGCCTCGCCCCACTCCGAGTCCGGCACGCCAATCACGGCCGACTCCTCGACGTAGGGGTGACTGTCGAGCACGGCTTCGATTTCGCCGGCTGAGATGTTCTCGCCGCCGCGGATGATCAGGTCCTTCACGCGGCCTGTGATGAACAGGTAGCCGTCTTCGTCCAGGTAGCCGACATCGCCGGTGTGCAGCCAGCCGTCGACGATCGTCGCGGCGGTTGCTTCGCCGGCTTTGAGGTACTCCTT
>CAZNHI010000346.1:0-3380 GCA_964572535.1 uncultured Dehalococcoidia bacterium | reverse complement strand
GACCATGCGGCGGACGATGAACAGCGGGTCTTCGCCGGCCTCGACCATGCGGGCGAGCCAATACAGGGCGCCGTCGGGGTCGGAGCCGCGCAGGGATTTGATGAAGGCGCTGATCGTGTCGTAGTGGGCGTCGCCCTGGCGGTCGTAGAGGTAGGTGCGGTGCTGCAGGGCTTCCTCGATGACCTCGCGGGTGATCCTTCGACTGGGCTCAGGACGAGTCGGGCGGGTAACCTCACCCCCCGGCCCCCTCTCCGTTGACGGAGAGGGGGAGTTATCGATTGAAGGGGCGACGGACATTGCGGCGGCTTCGAGGGCGTTGAGCGCGATGCGGGCGTCGCCGCCGACGGAGGCTGCGAGGGCTTCGACCGCGTCGTCTGCCATCTCGACGTTGAGGTCGCCGAGGCCGCGGTCGGGGTCGGAGACGGCGCGGCGGATGAGCTCGGCGAGCTGCGGTTCGTCGAGGGCTTTGAGGGTGAAGACGCGGGATCTCGAGAGCAGAGGACCTATGACTTCAAACGAGGGGTTTTCGGTGGTGGCGCCGATGAGGGTGACGGTGCCATCTTCGACGTAGGGGAGGACGGCGTCCTGCTGGGCTTTGTTGAAGCGGTGAATCTCATCGATGAAGAGGATGGTGCGGGCGTGATTGTTTGGAACGCGCTCCTGGGCTTCGCTACGCTGCGCCCCCGCGCGGGTGCCCTGACGTTCGCGGGCTTCGGCGACGACGCGGCGGAGGTCGGCGACGCCGGCGGAGACGGCTGAGATGGCGACGAAGTGGGCGTGGGACTGGGAGGCGATGATGCGCGCGAGGGTGGTCTTGCCGGAGCCGGGCGGGCCCCAGAGGATGATCGAGGGGAGCTGGCCGGACTCGATCAGGCGTCGCAGGAGCTTGCCGGGGCCGATGATGTGCTCCTGGCCGACGTAGTCGTCGAGGCTGCGGGGGCGCATACGGGCGGCGAGGGGCGCGCCGGCCTCACTGGCAGGCAGGCCGGCGTCGTCGTCGAGCGCCGTGGGCGCGGCGGGGGGTTCGAAGAGGGGTGGTTGGTTGCGGCTGCGCGGCATGGGGGGATCATAGTGCAGAGGCATAGGGCATAGGGCGACCTCACTCCCCCAGCCCCCTCTCCGTCGACGGAGAGGGGGAGTGTTAGATGACGGTGAGTCTCGCGGGTGCGGGGAGTGTTTTCGCCGCCAGGGGGTGTGCCCGGGATTGCCCTTCGACAGGCTCAGGATGCACTTCGCCTCGCGCTGCCGCGCTCTGGCTCGCAATGGTGGTGGGGTGGCGATGGGCTAATATGCGGCGCAACCTGGACAGGTTCTTCCATTTCGTGGAGCAACGCGGCAGCTAGAAAAGGGACACATGGACGCTGAATATTTTCGCTTCATCTACGACTACATCTACTGGGCGCGCGACAGGATCCTCAACGCGGTCGACGGGATCAGCGAGGAGGAGTACGCGCGCGAGAACGGCTTCGTGTACAAGAGCATCCGGGGCATCCTGGCGCATGCGTTGAGCGGTGAGTCCGTGTGGCTGCCCCGGGTCCGCGATGAGCAGGGGTCGCTGACCAGCGAGGATGAGGTGGCGACGCGGGCGCTGCTGCGGTCGCGCTGGGCGGCGGAGGAGGCGACGCAGCGCGCCTACCTGGCGACGCTGACGGACGCGGAGGTGGCGGCCGACGTGGTGTTCACGGGCCGGGATGGCAATGAGCGCCGCATACCGCGCTGGCAGATCCTGACGCTGGTGTTTCACCACACGGTGCAGCATCGCAGCGAGGCTGCCGAGGCGCTGTCGATGATCGGGCACTCGCCGGGGGACATGGACCTGCTGGTGTACACGCGGGAGCGGGGGTCGTGAGGAACGAGGAACGCAGGGAACAAGAGGAACAGTGGGAACAGGGAGTGCGAACGGGAGGGACCGGGATTGCCCTTCGACAGGCTCAGGATGCACTTCGCCTCGGCTGATGCCCTCTGGCTCGCAATGGGTGTCCGGGAGTTAAATGTATAGAAGTTTGGGCTTTTTACCAGTTTCCTCAGAGAAAGTCGTTGTAATTCGCCGGTGGAAGTGCTAAACCTTGGGCTGTCGGGCCGAGCCCCGGCTCTTTCGACTAGGAGGGTCGCGTGGACAAGATCAACTTGCTGAGTATGCCTGAGAAGGCCATCGCGGGCGGGGGCGTGCTCATGCTCGTCGCTGCACTGTTTTTTGACTGGTACCACTTGAGCATTGAAGGCTTTGGGGGCGGGGGTACGGGCGGATTTGACGCACCTGGCAGCATCTGGGGCTTACTGGCGATTCTGATCAGCATTGCCCTGGCGGGTGTTGTTGTCGCGACGAAGCTGGCCAACATGACGATGCCGGCCCTGCCGCAAGGCGTGACCTGGGGCATGGTCTGGGGTGGTGGCGCAGCGGCGGTTGTCGTATTCATGCTGCTGAAGGCGTGGCGAATCTCTGCCGTGCCGATTGGCGGCTTTGGAATCGGCTTCTTCCTCGGCGTCATTGCAGCGGCGGCCATCGCGTATGGCGGCTACATGCTGTACACAGCGGAGAAGGCAAAGAGCGTCTAACGGCCGAGACGTTGAGACTCACGGAGCCGCTGGCCCAATGCCAGCGGCTTCTTGGTTGAGTTGACGGATGCGGCTCCTGCGAGGCCGGGGCCCTCGGCATGCCGAAGGCCTGGCGCCCGGCGAGGCCCTCGCCCTGATTGGCGCCTGCCTGATGCTGTTGGCGTCGTTACTGCCCTGGTATGAAGTCGACCTGATCCTGGGCAAGGCGAGCCTGGACGGCTGGCAGGAGCCGGGTCGCGTGTGGTCCGTGCTGGCCGTGCTGGTCAGCCTCCTTGTGGCGATCTTGATCCTGAAGCGCAGTCTGGACCCGGAAAGCCTGCCGGAGCTGCAGAAACCCTTGAGCTGGGGGCTGGTCCTGGCTTGCGGCAGCGCGGTGCCGTTGGTCTGCGTGGCGCTGAAGCTGCTGAACGACTCAGATTTCGTCGCTTACGGATTCTATGTAGCGTTCGTCGCGGGCGTGCTGCTGGCCGCGGGCGGCGCCCTGATCTATCTCGAAGAGATGCCTGCGTAATCAGGGTAGGGCTTCGCGGCCCGGTTTATGATTTTCGGGGAGGGAGCGGAATGAGCGAGACGGTTAGCGAGACTGGGGTGGTGGCGAGGGCACGCTTCGAGCAGAAGGTGTTTCCGCCGTATGACGACTTTCACGGCACGCCGAACGCGATGTTGTGGCGCCGGGTGAGCATCGACACGCGGCGGGGCAGTGCGGCTTTTGAGCAGACGGATTACGGGCATCCCGGCCGTCTGAACCCGTGGGAGCCCCGGGGTGTGGCGCCGGGGCTGGCGCCGAGCCTGGCACAGCTGCGGGCGGTGGCCGAGGCGCTGGC
>CAZNHI010000345.1:0-3387 GCA_964572535.1 uncultured Dehalococcoidia bacterium | reverse complement strand
CATTACGGGGACACTGGAAAAGGCGGCTGTAGGATTCGAACCCGAGTGTGGCTCTCACTGCCTTAAACCCGCCGGCCTTCGGAGCCAAACGCCCGAGTCGCCGCCTTTAGCGGGGTTTCGGGCTCTCCCGGCTTGAACATCAAAGCGCCGGACTGGCGAATACCAAAGGTCAAAGGCACACTTCCCCCCATTCCTTGTCTCTATGTTCGGCACCTCAGGTGGAACCTTTAATGCTTTCCCCTACCTTTCGCCCCAGAACCCCCTGATGCCGGTAGGCAAGCGCGGAGCAGCCCCAGCGTAGGGACGCAGCTTTAGCTCCGTCCGTCGCCGGCCCGTCCTGCGTCAGCGTCCCAACCCCGTATAGTTGCGCCGTGGACGTCTACCTGATCGACGGCACCTACGAGCTGTTTCGCCACTTCTTCGCCCTGCCCTCCCACACCAACGATCGCGGCGAGGAGGTCGCTGCCACCCGCGGCGTGCTGGGCTACGTGCTCAGCCTGCTCGAGTCCGGCGTCACGCATATCGGCGTCGCCACCGACCACGTCGTCGAGTCGTTTCGCAACGGCCTCTGGGCCGGCTACAAGACGGGCGAGGGCATTGACCCCCGCCTCTACGCCCAGTTCCCGTTAATCGAAGAGGGCCTCAGGGCGCTCGGCGTCGCTGTCTGGGCCATGACGGACCTCGAGGCCGACGACGGCCTCGCTGCCGCGGCCACGTTCGCCGCCGCGATACCGGAGGTCGACCGCGTGCTGATCTGCACCCCGGACAAGGATCTGGCGCAGCTGGTCAGCGACGGCCGCGTCGTGCAGCGGGTCGACAGCCGCAGCGGCGCCATCCGCGACGAGGCGGGTGTCATCGAGCGCTTCGGTGTCCCGCCCGCGTCGATCACCGACTACCTGGCGCTGTCCGGCGACTCCTCCGATGGCTACCCTGGGCTGCCCGGCTGGGGAGCCAAGTCGGCGTCTACGCTCCTCGCCCGCTACGGACACCTCGAAGCTATCCCTGCCGACGCGCGTACCTGGGACGTCCCGGTACGCGGCGCCGAGAAGCTCGCCGCCACTCTGCGCGACAACTTCGAACTGGCGCTGCTCTTCCGCGATCTCGCCACGCTGCGCACCCACGAACCCGCCCTCACGTCGCTCGAAGACCTGCGCTGGCTCGGCCCCACCGAGGCTTTCATCAAGTTCGCCGCCCGCCTCGACCAGCCGCAGCTACTGCTGCGCGCTCAGGCCCTCGCCCGCCGCGGCCTCTAAAACGGACCCCCCATCTTTCAATACAAAAGGCCGGACGTTCAACGTCCGGCCTTTTGGTCTCTAATTCAGCACGGCTCAAGAGCCAAACCTGCAGGCTCAACGCTGGATCGCTGCCTTCGCCCCGGTCAGCTTCGTGGCCCATGCGGCGGCCCGTTCCAGCTCTCCTGCCTCCAGTGGACCCTCTTTGTCCTTGACCACGAAGCCCTCCGCTGGCGCCACCAGCCTGCCGCCTTTGGCCTGGAGACTGCCCCCAATGCGCCCGGCCGCGTACCCGAAGAACCCGAGGACAAGCCTGACAAAGGCGCCGCGTCCCGCTGACGAAATTCGCGTATCGAAAGCCGTCACGCCGATGTTCTCGAGACCACGGCGAGGGATCGCCCCCAGGAACTGACTGATTGCAGCTGTCGGCCTGCCCCCTGGGTGGGTGAACCGACGATCAGCAGGTCATACCCCTTCAGCTCCACGAGGTCCGCTTCGTCTACCGGCACGACCTTGGCATCGGCAACAACCTCACCGATGGCGTGGGCAACCTTGTCGGTATTGCCGTAAAGCGAGTCATAGACAATCAGAGCCTTCATTCGGTCCCCTCCAGGCTCACGTTTCAACAAAGATGAAACGGCCCGACTCCATTACACGCCGAACGCACGATGCCCGACAGTGCCGATCGTCACGTCTCTTCTGCCCTGAGCGATTGGCCTGGCCTCATTCTCCTCACGAAAAGAGAAGGGCGAGTCTCAATGGACTCGCCCTCTTGGAGCCTTCGGCGGTGTCGGCTACAGCTGCGCCAGCACCTTCCGGCTCGAAACCACGTGCCGGTCCACGCGCAGCTCCTTCGGGTCGATGCCCAGCGCCAGCCCGATCAGCTGCGGCAGGTGCAGGATCGGCACCTCCAGCCCGTTGACGCTGGCGTACTTCGCCGCGTCCGGCTGCTGCGCGTCCAGGTTCAGGTGGCAGAGCGGGCAGGGCGTCACCAGGCAGTCAGCGCCTTCCTCCTGGGCATTGCTCAGGTGATTGGCCGCCATGGTCAGCGAGTTCTTCTTATTGATTGTCAGGATCGGGAAGCCGCAGCACTTGTCCTGGCCCTCGTACGTGATCAACGTGCAACCCAACGCTTCGATCACGAACTCCAGGTACTTGTCGCGGTCCGGGTGATCGTCGTAGCCCAGCACGGCCTCGGGACGCAGGATGTAGCAACCGTAAAAAGGGCCCACCTTGAGCCCGGTCAGCGGCTTCTTGACCAGGCTCTTGAGCTTGTCCAGCCCCAGGTCCTCCACCAGCACCCAGAGGAAGTTCTTCACCTCCAGGCCGCGTTCGGCGTCGTAGAACAGTCCCTCATCAGCCAGCGATTCGTTGACCGCAGTTGCCAGCGCCGGGCGCTTGCGCATGCGGTCCTGCGCCATGGACTGCACTCCCTGGCAGGTGCTGCAGATGTTGATCAGCGGCAGGTCCAGGCGCTGCGCCATCGCGAAGTTGCGCGCGTTGAGCGCGTCCGCAGTCTCCAGGCTGTGCTCGCTGATCACGCCCGCGCCGGTGCAGTTGCCGTCATACAGCTCTACAAGGTCGATACCCAGCTCGGGCGCCACCCGCACCATCGATTGGTATAGCTCAGGGCAGGCGCCCTTGGAGACACAACCCGGCCAGAAAGCGTATCGCATCCTATTTCCCCCCAAAGATCTTGCGTGCCAGGCTCATCGTTGTGTCGCGCGGCCCTTCGTAGGTCAGGTAGATCATCGTTTTCGTCATGCGGCCTAGTAGGCCCGTCGGCTTCTCGCCGGCGAAGCGTTCGAAGATGCGCTTCACGTGATGGATACCGGGGATCGGCTTGTGCGACGGGTCGGGCATCTTGCCAGCGCGGATCATGCGCACGGCGAGTGGCAGGTCGCCCAGCTGGCTGGCGAGGTTGAAGGTGCCGGATGTCTTGATCGGCAGGCGGTACTCGTCCAGCCGCCCACCCTCCTCGATCAGCTCCACGAAGGCCAGCGTGTGGCGGCTGCCGGTGTTGTTGGTGATGCCGGCGTGCGTGGCCTCGGCCCGTAGTTTGAGGATCTGCTCCATCGGCTTCACGTCTTTGGGGCAGACCTCAACGCAGTAGTTGCAGCGCGTGCAGTCCCAAATGCCGCCCGGCGCGCTCAGC
>CAZNHI010000344.1:0-3388 GCA_964572535.1 uncultured Dehalococcoidia bacterium | reverse complement strand
TTGGGGTCGGTGAAGCCCCGGGTGGAGTAGAACTCCTGGTCGTCTGCGCTGAACGTGAATTCCTGGCCGCAGTCCGCGCAAAGCAAAGTCTTGTCTGTGAAGGGCACCTCTAAAGCCTCCTGGTGAGAGTTCCTAGTCGTAGTCGGCCTTAGAGATGTCTGGGCGCGGCTCAACTATGGTTGCGCGTTGAAGAATATCACAACCGCAAGTCAAGTCCAGCACGCGTTCTGAGGCTGATTACGAAGCTGATTTCGCTTTCGCGAGGAGGCCTCCGCCGGTCCTTACCACCAGCACCGGCGCCGGTCCGTGCAGCAGACGGTCCGTGACGCTACCGAGCGCTACGCGCCTCACGCCCGAGCGTCCGTGAGAGGTCATCACGACCAGTCCCGCGGGATGCGCCTCAAGGTGCTGCGTCAGCATCTCGCCGGCGCCGCCGACCAGCATGGTCGTCGTTGCCTTCTGGCCCGCGAGTCTGGCCTGCACACCCGCCAGGTACTCGCGAACCGCCTCCTCCAGCGTATCTATCAGGTCAGCGGAGTAGATCGACATGCTGGGGTCGTAGGCAACGGGGGTGAGCGACATGCAGCGCACGGCTTCGATCTCGCTATTCGTCAGTCCGGCTAGCCAGGTACAAACGGGGATCGCCTCCTCTGCCTGCTCGGAACCGTCCAGGGGCAGCAGGATGCGGTTGATCTTGGACGGCGTCAGGTCTTGCGCCACGTTGGGGCCGATTAGCAGCACAGGGCAGGTGATGTCACGCACGACTTTGTCCGCCACGCTACCTAGCCACCAGCGCGAGATGCCACTACGGCCGTGGGTCGCGATCAGCACGAGGTCGACGCCCTCCGACGCCTCGACCACCTCGTCAGAGGCCCGGCCGATACGCACCACCGCTTCGGCCTCGAAGCCCGCAGCGCGGACGGTCGCGGCGTGCTGGGCCAGATACGCCTCCAGGTAGGAGCGACCTTTCTCCGTCGCTTCGCCGAAGTCCTGCTCCTTGCGCCCGGACTCAGATTCCTCCCAGGCGCTCTCCCAGACGCTGACCAGACGCACTGAGTCGAAGCCCATCAGCTTGAGCAGAGGCAGCAGCTCAAACGCCGACTCTGAGAGCTTGGTGCCATCCAGCGGGATCAGTGCTTTTAGACCAGCCATTTCGTCCCTCCAGGCTGTTACGAGGCCGCTTTTGCACGCGGTGCTGGCGCGCCAGCGTGTTCGGCTCACTGTGACCTTAAGCTATGCTGCGTGCGGAGGCTAGGGTACATATGGCCACACCAAACGGCCCCGGCTTGCGAGTGCTGTGGGCGTCTGATGGCAGCGAGAGTGCACGTAGTGCGATCCCTCTGCTGAGACGCCTGGTCCTGCCGGTCACGCAGCGCCTGGCCGTCCTTAGTGTTGCGCCGCATTCGTTCATTTCCGGCGCCCGCCCCGACCCGCGCCTCCTGATGAAGGTAACGCCGTCGCTGCGCCGCCGCGCCCTGGCCGAGGCAGAGCAGGAGGCACAGCGTTCCGCCACGGAACTCGACCCGGTCGATACTGAGGTAGCGGTGCTCTCTCGCTGGGGCAACCCGATCAACGAGGTGTTGCGCCAGGCGCGCCTGGATGCCAGCGACCTGATCGTCCTCGGCGCCAAGGGGCACTCTGACCTGCATCTCATTCTGCTCGGCAGCGTCAGTCAGGGTGTGGTGCAGCACGCGGCCAGACCCGTCCTCATCGCTCGCCCGTCTGACAGCGACCTGAGCGAGGTCGTGGTTGGCTTCGATGGTTCGTCACATGCCCGGCGCGCCGTCGAGTTTCTCGACAGGCTGAACCTGGCGCCGGAGATAGCCATTCGGCTGGTCTTCGTCATCGAACCGCTGTTATTGCCGAATGGGATGCCGCGGGCCTTTCGCCGCCTCGCCAGGGAGAATGCTGAGCACATCGATGAACGGCGCCTGCACAACGCCCGAATCAGCCTCAACCTTGCGGCGCATGAGCTGCGCGCGACCGGCCATCGCGTGGAAACTGAGGTCGTATCCGGTGAGTCCGGTCCCGTCCTGGACGAGGCCGCCAGGCGCACCGGGACGGGCCTCATCGTCGTGGGTTCGCGCAAGCCTGCTCGCGAGCGTCATTACCTGCTCGGCAGCACCGCCGAGAAACTGGTGCGCCACTCTCACACCTCGGTACTGGTGGTGCGTTAGAGCCCCAGCTTGTCCGGGTTGAGGATACCGTGCGGGTCCAGCGCGGCCTTGATCCGCCGCAGTACGTCCAGCGCGGCGCCGTGCTCATCCTGCATCAGGTGCGCCAGCCGCCGCCCGGCGCCGTGCACGTACTCCATCGAGCCGCCCAGCTGCTGGCAGGCCCGGAGCAGTCCGTCGATCACCTGGCCGAGGCGCTCGTGGCCGCCCTCAGTGTTCGGCAGCAAGAAGAGGGCTGAGAAGAAATCGGGCGCCGTCCACAGACCGCACTCCAGCAAACCCACGCCCGTGCGCTGCGTCTCCGAGTGACAAAGCTCTCTGAAGGGCAGAACTTGCGACGGCGGTAGCGCCACGTGGATGTAATCGAACGCCGCTTCGGGATTGCGACCCAGGCCGGGGTCGCGCGGGCGGCCTCTGGCGAAGCGCTGCGCCACCACGTGCCTGCGCTCCCAGAAGGATCGCGCAGTCTCGCGCGGCAATTCTGTACCGTCGTTCGCGGCGACAATCGCCAACGCGCGCGAGAGCGACGCCTCGACCTCTTCGGTGAAGCCTTCGAAGCCCAGGTAGAGCAGCGGCGGCTCGTCCTCACGGGAGGCAAGATCCGGCCACGGCGAAGCGTGTTCCTCGCCGTAGTCGAGCAGTGAGGGCCGCAGACCCAGCCTCGACATGGCGTCGATCGCCGCGAAACCCTGCTCGAACGTCTCGAAATTGAAGGCGCGGAGCTCTTCACGCTCGGGAATCGCGTGGGCCTGGAGGGTGGCGGCCGTGATCAGGCCCAGCGTCCCCTCCGCGCCGACGAACAGCCGGGCGAGGTTGGGCCCCGCCGAGTGCCGCCGCACGGCGCGTGTCTTGATCAGCGTGCCGTCCGGCAGCGCTACTTCCAGGCCGATCGTCTGATCGCCCATGCCTCCGTAGCGTCCGCCCTTGTAGCCGAGGCTGTTGGTGCTCAGTGTGCCGCCGACGGTGGCGACCGGGAACGTCCAGGGGTCGTGGCCCAGGCAGAGGCCGTGCCGGCGTAGCGCCGCGTCCACGTCCTGGAGGATTACGCCGGCGCCCGCCCAGACGATCCGGTCTGCAGCCCGCACATCGATTGCGTTCAGGCGCAGCGTGTCCAGCACTATGCCGGGCCGATAGCTGCGGGCGCCGCCCATCAGGCCTGTCCCGGCGCCGTAGGGCACAACCGCGACGCCGGCCTCGCTCGCGAGCGCGAGCAC
>CAZNHI010000343.1:0-3429 GCA_964572535.1 uncultured Dehalococcoidia bacterium | reverse complement strand
TTGGACGTTCGTCCTGAGTTCGTCGAAGGACGCGTGGCAGACAAGCCTCGCGTGGATTCGACAGGCTGACCACGAACGCATCGGGGGACGGCCGCCCCAAAGGGCGGTTCGCGGAGCGCCCCTACGTTACGTCAGCGACAGCCGGGCGGCAACGCAGGATAATGGCGCCGTGAGCGACGAAATCGCGACCCAGGTGACGATCCGTGACGCGCAGCCGAATGAGGCCGAGGCAGTAGGCGCCGTGATCAGGGCGGCGTACGCGCAGTTCGTGACGGACTACCCGCCGGAGAGCTGGCAGCGCTTCTACGAGCTGGTGGGACGCGTGGACGGGCACTTCGAGAGGGCAGACGTGATCGTCGCGGAGCAGGCGGGACGAGTGGTGGCGACCGTGTCTTTCTACAGGGACGGTACGTTGTCGGCGCAGGGGGAGTGGCCCCCGGGCTGGGCCGGGATGCTGCGGCTGGCGGTGCTACCGGAGGCCCGAGGTTTGGGGCTGGGGCGACGGCTGACCGAGGAGTGCATCCGGCGCTGCCGCGAGGCCGGCGTACCGGTGCTGGCGCTGCACACGACGGACTTCATGGCTGTGGCGAAATCAATGTACGAGCGCATGGGCTTCCTGCGGGAGGAGTCGTTTGACTTCGTGCCCAGGTCCGGGATCTACGCCTACGGGTACAGGCTGGACGTAAACCAAACCCAGGCCTGAAGGCCGGGCCTTCTGGGCGCATTGCCGAGCGCCTCTACTTCAGCTTCGAGACGTCAATCTTCAGGTGGGACAGGAACTCTCGCAAGGACTCAATCTGGGCCTTGTCGCCGGAGCGGGTGGTCAGCGTGGCGGCGGTGTAGCAGTCGTCCGTCTTGAGATAGACCTGATAGCTATCGAACTGTGGCACGAGGAAGAGCTGGATCAGGTCGAATTCCGTGCCGTCGTAGCTAACCTTGTCGATCGCCTCGGCTTTGACGAAGTTGCGGCTGTAGAGGCTGATCACGTCCGCCGTTGTGTCGATCAGGTCGACGCTGTCCGCGGCTTCGCAGGAGAGGATGTTGATGTTGGTGGCGAAGGCTGGGTCCTTGTCGAGGAAGACCAGGAAAACCTTGTCGACCTCGCCCGAGGCCTTGATGTTCTCCAGGTTCTCGCGGAAGGTCTCCGGCACTCCATCGGGCAAGTCTGAGAAGTCGAAGTCGTCGAAGTCTGCGTAGGTGACGTCCCAGCCCTTCTGGACGCCGCCCTTGAACGGCCCCTGGGAGAACGACTTCCAGCCCTCCGGCAGGTCGCCGCCGCCGCCATCCCCGCCGCTACAGGCGGACGACAGGAAGATGGCGAGGGTTGTGGCAACAAGAAGCAGGGCGGGGATGTGTAGGCGTGGCGTGAGGAAGCGCATGGGAAGACTGTAGCAGGACGGGGCGTTTCGGGGCCCTTATAAGCCGGTACGTCCCGATTTCACGCGACCTGGGAGAGCCGTGACGAGGGTAGAGACCCAATCAGCTCGGGAGGAGTCGAGTGAGACGTCGCGTGAGTTGAAGCTCCCGGCGGCCGCCATTAATCCGCTTTATTTTGAATTCGTACACTTCGCCAACCGTGAGATGATCTTCGATTTGGCGAACGAACTCGTGGTGATCACCGATTTCCGAGATGTGGCAAAGCCCTTTTGTACCGTCATCCAGTAACACTATCGCTCCATAGTTCATCAGTGGAATGTGAACAACCTGACCCTTCACAATGTCACCGACGTGATACCTCCCCTGAAATTCTGATTCTGAGAGGACAAGGTCTTCTTCTTCCTTTGACTTCTCGGTCGTTGGCTCAGATTGAGACTGCTCCTCCTCTACCTCCTCCCACTCCACTTCTTCCTGCCGGAGAATAGCAGCCCGTATCTCTTGAGCGATCTGATCTGTGGCAGCGAGGCTATCTCCAAGAGCTTTGAATAGTCCGTGGACAAGACCATCACCTGGTTTACTTCCAGCATTCTCAAGCACGTTGACGGCACTCTTGTAGTGATCTTCGTGGGTTAGTGCCCCCCATGAATCCTGTAGCAGCGTCTTCACTTGAACCTCTGCGACGACCCATCCGTGAATTGGGCAATCCACCTCCAGAAGGAGGTGGTAAGCCCTGTATCCGTTGGGCCTCGGATTCTGGATGTGATCTTCTTCGCGCAACTTCTTTTGCACATGCTTCGGGATGCGGAGCGTGCGTTTCTTCTTGGCCTCAGCCTTCAGAAAATCAACAGTGGAGTAGACCTCGTTGAGGTTATTGCAGACGATCGCGGCCCGTGAGAAGTCATGAATCCTCTCGAATATGGCCTTCCCTTCGAAGGGGGATCTTGCCGTATTACCTTTTCAAAAACCGACCTGGGCGACTTGAGACCGGGATTAGAAACCTTTGAGCGAATCGCCGGCTTTCCGTGTCCACCGGCGGCCACAGCCTTGACTACTGACTCCAGGAACGCCACCAGAATGCCCTGGGCGGCATCAAACCTTGGTCGCTCGGATCCTTTCGGCGAGGGCTTACTTAGATTATAGCGTCGCTACACAAAGGTTCGTTAGTAGCTTCAGACCACCGTTAGCATGCGGTCGAGGGCGATCTTGGCGAAGTGGGCGGTCTCTGCGTCTACGGAGACGCGGTTGACGACGCGGCCGGCGGCCAGCTCCTCGACCGTCCAGGCCAGGTAGGCCGGGTGGATGCGGTACATCGTGCTACAGGGGCAGACCACGGGGTCGAGGCAGAAGACAGTCTTGTCCGGGTTCTCGTGCGCCAGGCGGCTGACCAGGTTGATCTCGGTGCCGACCACGAACTTGGAACCGGCGGGCGCCTCCGTGATCGTCCTGGCGATGAACTCGGTGGAGCCGTTGGAGTCGGCGGCCTGCACGACCTCGTAGCGGCACTCCGGGTGGACGATTGCGTGGATGCCGGGGAACTTGGCGCGCGCGGCGTTGATCTGGTCGACGGTGAAGCGCTGGTGCACCGAGCAGTGCCCCTGCCAGAGCAGGACGCGAGAGCGCTCCAGTTGCTCCAGGGTCATGCCGCCCAGCGAGCCGTAGGGGCGGTTGTAGTTCCAGAGCGTCATCTGGTCCAGCGGGATGCCCATCTTCGCGCCGGTGTTGCGACCCAGGTGCTGGTCCGGGAAGAAGAGCACCTTTTGACCGCGCTCGAAGGCCCAGCGCAGGACCGCCGAAGCGTTGCTTGAGGTGCAGACGATGCCGCCGTGCCGGCCGCAGAACGCCTTGAGCGACGCTGCGGAGTTCATGTAAGTGACCGGGACTACCTGGTCGGCGACGCCCGCCTCAGTGAGTTCGTCCCAGGCGGCGTAGACGTCGTCCGGGTCAGCCATGTCGGCCATGGAGCAGCCGGCGGCCATGTTGGGCAGCATCACGGTCTGATGCGGCGCGCTGAGGATGTCCGCGGCTTCGGCCATGAAGTGCACGCCGCAGAAG
>CAZNHI010000342.1:0-3432 GCA_964572535.1 uncultured Dehalococcoidia bacterium | reverse complement strand
GCCCATCCATGTCGGCGCGCAACAGGATACCGTCGGCTTCTCGGCGCGCCTCTTCCAGCATCGACTCCTTGTCGGCGACGATCTCTGTGGCTTCGCGCACCTCCCACGGCACGCTGGAGCGCATCTGATCCACCATCTCCAGGAGGCGGCGCCGGTCAACCACCACGCCCTGCCCTATCGGCATGCGCCGCGCCTCGGCTACCAGCTCTTCCAGTCTGTCGATCAGGTGGAGGATGTCCATTTGGCTTCCCTGCCTACGCCCCGCCGAACTTACGCTTCAACGCCGCGGCGACGTTGGCGGGGACCAGTCCAGTCACATCATAGCCGAGCGACGCAACCTCCCGGATACGCGTGCCGCTGATGAACAGATGCTCCAGCCTCGCGATCAGGTACACAGACTCCAGCTCCGGCGCCATCGTCCGGTTCATCAGCGCCTGGTCGAACTCCGTCTCGAAGTCCGTGTTCCCGCGCATGCTGCGGATCAGCACCGTCGCCCCTTGTTGCCGCGCGAAATCCACCGTCAGGCCCGAATACGGCAAGACCGTGACGTTGTCCAGGCCCGCCAGCGCGCCCCTGAATAGCTCCACCCGCTCCTGCGCCGTGAACAACGTCGATTTCGATTCGGCAACGCCGATTACGACCTTTTCGAACAACGCCGCGGCGCGCTCCGCCGTGTCCAGGTGACCGTTCGTAGTCGGGTCGAAGCGTCCGGCGAACAGTGCTGTACTCAAGCGATTCCCTTCACGTACAACGTGATCCGCGTGTCCCCGTAACGGCGGCTGGTCAGTTGGACGTGGCCCGCCAACTCCTCCGGCCACAGCTTGCGCTGCGAGTGCTCCACGACCAGCGTGCCCTCCGCCGACAGCAGCCCCTTTGCCAGCACCTCCGCCAGCTCCTGCTCGGCGCGATCATACTCGTAGGGCGGGTCCGCCACCACCAGATCGTAAGGCCCCGTAAGTCGCGCCAGCGCCTTCGCCACCTGTAGCGGCCATACCTTGGTGCGGTCGGACAAGCGCGTCCGGTTCAGGTTCTCGCGAATCACCTCGCACGCCTTGGAGTCCGCCTCCACGAAGTCGCAATACTCCCCGCCCCGGCTCAGCGCCTCAATGCCCAGCGCGCCCGTCCCGCTGTACAGGTCCAACACCCGCGTCATCGGCGCGCCCCTCGCCCCCAGTATCTCGAACAGCGCCTCGCGCACACGGTCGGCCGTCGGACGCACTCCCGTACGTGGCGGGCCCTTGAGGGTGCGTCCGCCCAGCGACCCACCGATTACGCGCAGTGGCATCGAGCTAAGGGGTCGCGCCCGGCGTGCGCACTTCCAGCGACACGGTCTGCATCGCGCGGATCACGCCGTCGCTCACGATCAGCGCCACCTCGTACGTCCCCGGCTGCGCCGGCGCCTTCCAGACGATGTTGCCCTTCGCCTCGGCGTCGCTCGAACCGGCCTGGATCTGCCAGCTCGGCCGCAGCACCACGCTGTTCGCCTGCGACAGCCCCACCTTTCCCGTCTCCGAGAACGCCCGCAGCGGTTCCCAGAACGTAGCCGCCTCCGCGTTCTGCGAAACATCACTCACCGCAACCCCGGCCAGGCCGTACCGTCGCGCTAGGTCCAGGCGGAACGCCAGGCTCAGGCTGTTCTCCAGCCAGACCGTGCGCGGCCCCCCCAGCCCCGGGTACGAAAACGACACCGCAAACGCGTCGCTGTCCCAGCGCATGCCGCTCGCCCCATCGTCCTGGAAGATGTTCTTGCCCACGATCACCACCGACGTGTTCGGCGTGATCTGCGTCGGCGTCCGCACTTCGATTGCGCTCGCGATGCGCAGTCCCTCGTGCAGCGAGATCTGCCGCAACCCGTCCGTAGCCTTCTCATAGCTCTCCCGCGAGACGATTAGCGCCAGCTTTTTGAAGTCCACCTTCTCCCGCAGGTAGCCGAAGACTTCGTCCATGCGCTTGTAATACGCCGAAGGGTCTTCGACGGGCGCCAGCTTCAGCAGGTCCGCCCGCGAGCTCAGCTCCGTCCAGTCGTACGCGCCCGTGTCCCAGCTCACGCCGTTCTTCACCGGCGTCGGCAGGTCGATGCTCAACGTTCGGTTGGCCTGGTGGAGCTGCTCCGCCAGCACGGTGATAAACGCCGTGAAGTCCGCCTTGCGCGCCGGGCTGACCCGCCGGTAGTCGATGTCGACACCGGCGTTGCCTGGCTGCAGCGCCAGCTGCACCAGCGCTGTGATGTGCTCCTGCCTCAGCGACGGCGACGCCAGGATCGCGTTGACGGCGTCATCCTGCTCCGGCGTCGACGCGCGCACCGTCGGCACGATGTTGCCGTCTGCCTGCGGCAGTGCCCGCGACGCCCCGGCCAGCCTGCCATTCGGCTCGGGCGCGAAGTCCACCGGGTTCACGATCGTCAGGATGCTCATGACCGCGGAGTCCGGCGAAGTCTCGGCAGGCAGGAAGCCCGTCACCTGCACCGCGCTCGCTGTCAGTCGCAGCGCGGCGATGTTCTCCGGTATTTCGCTGACCTCGCCCGTAACCGCCGCGCCGTTGTTCACCAGCGTCGCCGAACCCAGGCGCTCCCACGTGCCGTTGTGGAACGTGTACAGGCCCAGGTTGCGACCGTCACTCACCGGCTGCAGCAAGTTGAACGTCAGCTGAAACGGCCCTGCGCCATCCTGCTTCTGCACGTCCTCGAACAGCCGGCTCAACGCCTCGTAGCCGTCCGGGACCTTGGGCGCCGCGCCCGCCAGGGCAGAGCGTTCGTTGCCGCCGCCGGACGGCGCCGCCCCGCCATCATCGTCGCCACCTCCGAACAGCGAAAACGGCGACACCACCAGCAGCAGCAGGATCAGCCCGATCAGCCCCATCCCGATGAAGATGATGCTCGCCGACCGATCTTGGCTCTCAGCCTCGGCCTCTAGAATCTCGTCGAACGGTCCGGGCTCTTTCAACGCGGCCTCAGCTGAACCTTCAACGTCATCGGTTGGTTGTTGCGCAGGATCGCCACGTCCACGCTCGCGGTCGGCGGCGTTTGGCCCAGCGCGCTCAGCAGCGTGAATTGCGGGTTCACGTCAAAGCTACCCACCTTCGTCAAGATGTCCCCGGGTCGCAGACCCGCGGCGGACGCCGGGCTGTCAGAGAACACGTTCTCCAGTAGCACACCCTCAGTTCGCGTCAGCCCCCGCGACGCCGCAATCTCCTCGTCCAGGTCCGTGTGCTCCACGCCCAGGTAGGGCCGCGGGAACTTACCGCTTTGGATCATTGCCCCCACGATCGGCCCGAACACCCGGCTGGAGATCGCGAATGAGATGCCGAACAGCGCGTCGCCACCGCCGGTATCGCGAAACGTGTTGATCCCCACCACGCGGCCGTTGAGGTCCACCAGGGGCCCGCCGCTGTTACCTACGTTTATCGCCGCGTCCGTCTGGATCAGGTCCTCCA
>CAZNHI010000341.1:0-3436 GCA_964572535.1 uncultured Dehalococcoidia bacterium | reverse complement strand
ACCATCCCGCCCAGAATGGCCCGATGCTCCCGCTTCTCCTCCGCTCGGGCGGCAGCGGGCGGGACTGGCCGTGTTGCAATCTGGAGCGCCGTGATCCGCTGCTCTACGCTGGCAACCCACGCCGGAGCCGCGTCCATCTTGTACCGCTCTGTAATTGCAATGCGCTGGGACAGTCCCTGAATCAATGAAAACGGCGGCTGGTTAGGACGCGCCTCCAGCTCCTCGACGCGTTCGCGCAGGTAAAGGATGCAGCCACCGGCGTCCAAAGCATGAGCCGGATAGGGTGAAGAGGTGCTTATCGGCCCACCGCAGCGCTCGCACTTCATATCCCATACTCCTTCTGAAAAGCCGCATGCTCCTGATGTACGCGCTTGAGCGCGCGGAACGTCTCGACGTAGCGACGCGCCTCGGTTGGCGTCACGACATGGATCTCGGCATCCTTCTTGCCCTTCTTCGGCAGCTTCACGACGACGCCGTACGTGTCCTCGTCCGCCAGACCCATCTCGATCATGCAGTGGCGATAGACGGAGACTTGGATCAGGTTAGCTAGCGAGAAGAAATTCGCAGTCTTCCAGTCAGTCACGGCATGGATTCGCGAAGCGAGTCCATGCAGCGTCAGCTCGGCGAACAGGTCCAACGTGCCGGCGACGCCCAGGTCGTGGGAGGCGACCAGCGCCTCGAAATGGACAGGGATGAGATTGGCCATCTGAACCCAGCGCAGCGCCGCCGCGAGCTCAACCGACGGACGGGCGAACAGTTTGCCATTGAAAACTTCCTCGATCGACTTGTGCAGTATCGTCCCGAGCTCTGCAGCCTCACGCTTCAAGACCTCGTGACGGTAGGGCTGGACAGCATGCGTCGAGTTGAGCTTGCCGTCCTGGGCCAGGCGGAGGCACTGGTACCGCTCGACCTTAGCCGCCCAGTCCATCAGGTGGCTCGAGGGCAGGGCGTCGAGGACGTGCGTGACTCTCTCCATGCGCTGGCCGTCGACCAGGTAGTGGGAGCCGTCAGGGGCGAGGGCGATGTTCACAGGACCCAGATTGCCGTGGCGACGAGCGCCAGGAAGACGAGAACGGTGGCCAGCATGACCCCAGCCCAGAACTGCTGAATACGTGCCGAACGGGCGACGTCGTGTCCAACCGCCGCGACGAAGGCGAAGAAGATGATCGTCAAAAAGATTCGACCAAGTATTCCCAGCGTACTCACAACCTCACCCCGGCCCTCTTCAACGTAGCCTCCATGTTCTTCCTCCATCTGTGATCGGACGGTGAGCTGCCGATTACTAGGACCATGCGATTGCCCTGGTACACCTTGACGTGATTGCGGACGACGCAGCGCAGGCCAGCCTTCTCACAGTCGCGCACGAATAGCTTGACGTCGCGGTTCATGAGCGGCACCGCTTGGCCTTCTGGGAGGCGAGGTAGCGGGCGTTGAGACGGAGTCCGAACCAGTTCAGATCAAGGAATGCTTGCCAGTCTTTGTCATTGGCGTCATCAGAGCCTACGGCAGCATCCACCGTGAACTCGTCGATCACGGCCAGCATGGCCGAGCGCTCACGACGCGAACGGGCCAGGTCCCAGAACTTCTCCGCGAGCTCGAGGTTACCCTCGACAAGATTTTTTCGAAATTCCATTTTGCGTTCAGCAACTTTCATGAGGACTAGTCTACTCCTCTCTGCGCGGACTTGTCAAGAGGGGGTGGGGGTCATTTCGAAATTCGAATTTGGTTTCGAGTGACCGAAGGGGCCTGTATATAGGGTAAAAGCGAGAGAGGGGGGTGAAAAATTCACCCGTCGCCTCGAGAGGACGATCCAATATAGTGGACGTGATTCAATGGTTTGGATCGACATCCAATATACTGGATGCGCTCCAATGGTTTGAATACCCAACTTGGGTAGATTCCTACCCAGTTTGGGTATCGTAGGGGATGCTGCGCAGGGGCGAGCTACGATCGCGCGGCCAAACCTCGACGCACCGCGCCATGTAGTCGTCGGAATAGGCGACCTCTCTGGACCGCTGACAGCGCGGACACCAGAAGCGAACCCAACATTGGGGCGGCTCACAGATAAATTGAGAGTCGCGCGATCTCTCCAACATCTTGCCGCCGCACCCGCACAGCCAGCCCTTTTTGATCTCGGCCAGCAACAGCTCTCGACCGATTCGGGAGAGACGCTGTCGCTCGGATTCGGGGAGATCGAAGAACGAAAGCATCCTACACGAAACAGCCATTCTCCGAGAAGGCGTGCCGCACATCGCACCTGGGGCAGATCGGGGTGTAGGGCGTAGGGTCACGGAACCAGGCCACAAGGGCCAAGGCGGCGAGCCCGACCGTCAGGGCGGCGACCGTTAGGGCGGTCTTCATGACCACCCCTCCTTCTCGAACCCCTGATTGCATCCGCCCAAGGCCGGGTGGCAGACATGGGTCGTGTCGTCTGGTTGCGCCTTGCGCTGCTTCTCGGTCAGCGGCACAACGGCGCGAACACCACACGAGCAGACCAAGGCAGAGGCGCGCAGCGTGTCCACTAGAATCACCTCGGGCGTCCAGTCGGTTTTCATGAGTACCACTATACTCCTCTCTGCCAGAAAGTCAAGCTAGGATCCCGGCCAGCAGCAGCACCGCCAGCATCCCGGCCACGAAGAAGACCGCCCAGGCCCAGGGATGCTTCCACCACGCGCAGGGCATGGGCGTCGAAGGTGGGGCAGGGTCGGGCGTGGGCGTCGGGGGCCTCTCCGCTCGAGGCCATGGCGCGACAACGTCGTCCTCCTCCTTCCGGCTCGACTTCTGCTCCACGGGCGGCGCAGGAATGATGATCTTGCCTTCGCGGACCTTGTACTTGCCTGAGGCTAGGGCGGCCTGGAGCTCAGCGGCAGTCATAATGCACTCACAACAAAACCACCTTGATACTCCGGCCGCCGTGCTCGGCCTTTGGCGCGTAGGCCGACCACGACAGGGCGGGGGTCCAGAAACCTTAGATCCGTTAGGTCACCGTCGATAACCGGAACGCCGAAAAATGTTGCTGGCAGAGCCTTGCTCCTCTTAGTGGCAAACACGACGGCGACATTAGCGCCGCGCGCCGATAGCGTTTCCGCCACGGCCCCGTTAGTCTCTGACCGGGAAAACGTAAGGGAATAGTTCGCCGGTAGGGTAGCGGCCATTCGACTTGCGACTTTCGTATAATCGTAGAAGGTGACACGGGGGAACGCCTGGAAGAGCTCTGGAGCGATTTTCTCCCATGCTAGGTCAGAAGTACCGTTTAGGCGAACGGCAGGTCTGAGCCTATGCCGCCTTGCGCGGCGAACATGAGCGGTTATCTCCTGGAGCAGCTGAGACAGGAACGCGGGGCGATCATCGAAGAAGAGGTTAGTTCGCCTAATGCGGCATTCCTGGATCGCGTTACCGGCCTCTCCCTTGCGGAAGATCCCGCCGCGCCCTGCCG
>CAZNHI010000340.1:0-3441 GCA_964572535.1 uncultured Dehalococcoidia bacterium | reverse complement strand
ATCTCAGCCTCCTCAGCGCTCAACCAATGCGCGCATTCTCAAATCGCCCCGCCGCGCTGTCAAACACAGCCTGCAGACCCACCATGCAAAACGCTCTCTCTGGGTGAGGATCGGGTGAGTCCACTCACGAACGATGTGAAACAGCGCGCCGCAGCGCCGCAGGCGCCCAGCTGGCGAGAGTGGTCGACCTACGCTCGATCCGTTGACCGAGCAACATTCTTCCGCTGCGCCGGGGTTCAGCCCCCCGGTATCGCGTTCCCCCTTACTGACCCCAACTCGCCCTTCGTGTAGATTAAATTGACCACTCTGCCAGCGGAGGCACCCATGAAGCGACTGCTCCTGCTCGTCCCCATGCTCGCACTGATCCACTTCGGTGGTCCCGCCACACAAGCCGAGCCCTTCGTCCTGCAGATCGACATGTACGGCGAAAACGTCGTCCCCCCAGTCGATACGCATGCATGGGGCTTCGTGCGCTTTTTCTTCGACGACGAACGCAGCGAGGCCAACTACACCGTCGACATTAAGGGCTACTCAGGTAACGCCGTCACCGGCGCCGACATCCGCAGCGGCGCACCCGGCCAGACTGGACCCGTCGTCTTCCATTTGACGGACGGCGACTTCATCGTCACCTCCGGCCACCTCAAGCTGACGCCGGACCAGCTGCAGGCCTTTGTCTCCGGCGGCTGGTACGTCACTCTCAGCACCACCTTCCACCCCGACGGTGAAATGCGAGGCCAAGTCGTGGTGCCGGAGGGATTCCTGCCCGCCGGCGCCAGTGCCCCTCGACAGCCCGTACCCACCAACCCGGCTCCTGCCAACCTCGGCACCCCGGGCTCCATCTCGCCCCCCAACACCGGCGAAGCCGGCCTCCGCTAGTCCCAACCCCCGCGAACGATCGACGGATCGCCACTCAACGTTGTCTCTCCTCCTCTGGGAGCGGCTTACGGTGAGGCAGCGGGCGGTGTGTGCGAGTTTTCTACACGCTGGGCTTTCGACTGACGGCCTTCGGCCCCGATCCTCGGGGTTCAGCCCGCGGTACGGCTCTACACCCTCTGCCGCACATCTCCTCGCAGCGCCTCAACCTCCTCAACCGTGAGCGCCCGCACCGCCCCCTCCGGCAGCGACCCCAACATCAACGACCCCTCGCGCACCCGTCGCAGCTGCGTCACTCGCGCCCCAATCGCCTCGAACATGCGCCGCACCTGGCGCCTGCGACCCTCGCGGATGGTCATCGAAAGCTCGAAGGCGCCGCTGCCCACCAGCCGCCGCAGACGCAATGGCCGTCTCAGCGCCCCATCAACCTCCACCCCGCTGCGTAAGCCCGCCAGTTGGTCTTGCGAAGGCGGCGAGTCCAAGCGCAGCCAGTACTCTTTCTCGATCTCGTGGCTTGGGTGCGTCAGCACGAACGTCAGGTCGCCGTCGTTGGTTAGCAGCAGGAGCCCGGAGGTGTCGCGGTCCAGCCGCCCGACGCTGTGTAGCCCCGGCGCCTGCAGCCCCTTCGGCACCAGGTCAAACACGGTACGTCTGCCGCGCTCGTCGGCGCGTGTGCTCATGAAGCCGGGCGGCTTGTTCAAAACCAGGTAGACCTTCTCACCCGCCGGCTGCGCCAGCACAGATCCGTCAAGCGCCAGCAGGCCGCCTTCATATGCCTCCGAGGGCTCGGTGCACACGACGCCCTCGACTGCCACCTTGCCCTCTCGGATCGCCGCGAACGCCTTGCGTCGCGACAGCCCGCTGGCTTCGATCAGAGCCCGCAGCAGGGTCTTCATCCGTAATCTCTCCAATGCCCAGCGTGAAAAAATCAGGGGCGCCACCCTGTCCGATGCCCAGCCGCAGAGCCGATAATCCTATAACGGAAAAACGGTATGCTGACCGGGAGAGTCCCGCCCCGTTGAGAGGATACGCTTGACGCAGAACCAAGACGACGCTGTGTCGCGCGCTGGCGGTTTGCTCGCTCAGGCCCTGAACGAGCTATATCTGGCTGCCGCCGCCGAAGCTGGCGTCTCCCGCGAAGACCTGGCCGAAAGTCGCGCCGCCCTCCAGGCTCTGGCCCAGCGCCTGGAGCAGCAGCTCGCCGAGGAGAAGCTCCAGCGCGCCCAGCTCGCCGGCCAGCTCACCAACCTCGCCGGCTCGCTCGACCGCCTTGTCAACCATCTGCACGGCCTCTCACAGCTCATGGCCGAGCTACTGGAGCGCCTCGCCTCGCCCGCCGACACCTCCGCTCCCGAGGTCGCCGTCTCCGAGCCGACCTTCCAGCCCGGCGGCGAGGGCATCTCGCTCAACCTCTCCTCCGTGCCCGGCTTCCAGGCGCTGATGGACATCCAGAAGGCCCTGATCGCTATGGACCAGGTCACCGGCGCCTCCGTCGAGCGCTTCCAGGAAGGCGACTCCCGCGTCCTCGTCCAACTGCGCACGCCGCTCACCGCGGCCGACCTCGCCGCCGCCCTCACGCGCGCCACCGGCCACCAGTTCGCCGTCGAAGAAGCCCGCCCTGAGTTGATGCGCCTCCGGCTCAAGATCCTCTCGTAGTACGCCACACCCGCCTCGCGGACAGGCTTCCCACCAAGCAGACGTCCCCGCTAGCTGCCGCAGCAGCCCTTTGCGGTCACGCTGGTGGCCTATAATCCCCCCGAGGCCCCGCTTGCTCGTCCGCCACCTCCAGCTGACCAACTTCCGCAACTACCCCAACACCAGCCTCGATCTGCCTCCGGGACGCCTCCTCTTCCTCGGCGACAACGCCCAGGGCAAGAGCAACCTCCTCGAAGCGGTCTATCTGCTCGCATCCGGCCGCTCCGTCCGCGCCGGCAACGACGCCGAGATGATCGGCTGGGCCGCCGAGGCCGATACTCAGCCCTTCACGCGACTTCAGGCCTCGGTTGACCGCCGCGCCGGCACCCTGCAGCTCGAGACCATCGTCGCCGGCCCATCGACCACGCCCGGACCGGGGGCGGGCCGTACCGGCAAGCGCTTTCGCGTCAACGGCATCGCGCGGCGCGCCATCGACTTTGTCGGCCAGCTGCGCGCCGTCCTCTTCACGGCAGACGATCTCGACATCATCAGCGGACCCCCGAGCGGGCGCCGTCAGTTCCTCGACGTCGCGCTCTCCCAGCTCGACCGCTCCTACTACGCCTCGCTGCAGCGTTACAGCCGCATCATGCAGCAGCGTAACGCCACCCTGCGCCGCATCAAGGAGGGCATCGCCGGCCAGGACGAACTCGCACTTTGGGACGACGGCTTCACCGGCGAAGGCGCCGTGCTGATCGCGGCCCGCCAGAACGCCGTGCGCGCGCTAGCTCGGCTGGCGGCCACCTCGCAGGCCGAGCTTAGCGGCGACGTGCTTGAGACGCTCGAACTCGCCTACGAGCCCCAGCTCGGCGACGAGTGGCGCAAACTAGTGCCGGAGGCTGCCACGCCGGAGAACGTCCAGCCCGTGTTCGCCGC
>CAZNHI010000339.1:0-3441 GCA_964572535.1 uncultured Dehalococcoidia bacterium | reverse complement strand
TGGATGGGCAACTACTGGTTCGGGCTGATCGTGTTCTTCGCGATGCTTGCGAACGTGGCCAACGCGACGCTGGTGGGCGTGCTGGTGCCGCTGGGCCTGAAGCGCCTGCGCGCCGACCCCGCGCTGGCCTCCGGAGTGATCGTCACGACGTTCTCAGACGTAGTGGGGTTCTTTGTCTTCCTGGGCCTCGGCGCGCTGCTCGTAACGAAGCTGAGCTAGGGCGGCGTACGGGACCTTGGTGGACACCTGCAAGCCCCCTAAGGGGCACGTGGTGGGACGTGGCCTGCTGCCCGCGCCTTAGTGGAGACCCTGATTCGCCTGCGACCCTGTACGTGCTATCCTTGAGACCAGATATGTTGCTTCATTGCTCTCCGGAGGTCTTGATACGCCCCGACTCATCGTCGGGGCGGTGTATTGGCTGATTCCTATCCGCCAGTCGAGACCACCCGTCCTTCCGCAGGAGGGACGCTATTCCGGAGGCAAATCTCATGACCGTAGAGCTTTACGACACGACCCTGCGCGACGGTGCGCAGATGGAAGGCATCAGCCTCTCTGTCGAAGACAAGCTACGCATCGCCAGGCGTCTGGACGACCTCGGCGTGCACTACATCGAAGGTGGCTGGCCGGGCGCCAACCCCAAGGACGTTGAGTTCTTCGAGCGCATGCGGGACGTCAAGCTCAACGCCAAGCTTGTGGCCTTCGGCTCCACACGTCGCGCCGGCGCCGACGCCGCCACCGACGCGACCCTCAACTACCTGATCAACGCCGGCACCGACTACGTGACGATCGTGGGCAAGGCGCATGACCTCCACGTGCGAGAGGTGCTGGCCACCAGCCTGGAAGAGAACCTGGCGATGCTGGCGGACTCGGTGCGCTTCTTGAAGTCGAAGGGCAAGGCGGTCTACTACGACGCGGAGCACTTCTTCGACGGCTTCAGGGACAACCCGGAGTACGCCATCTCCTGCCTGCGCTCGACGGTGAACTCCGGCGTCGATGGGCTGGTGCTCTGCGACACGAACGGCGGCACCATCACCTCGAAGCTGCTGGAGACGATCGAGCGGGTGCAGGCGGCGTTCCCCAACGTGCCGCTGGGCATCCACTGCCACAACGACGCCGACGTCGCCGTCGCCAACAGCCTGGCGGCGGTCGAGTACGGCGTACAGCAGGTGCAGGCCTGCATCAACGGCTACGGCGAGCGCTGCGGCAACGCCAACATGGTCAGCATCATCGCCGGCCTCAAGCTCAAGCTCGGTATGGACGTGGTCAGGGACGACCAGCTGGCGCGCCTGAGCGAGATCGCGCACTTCGTCAGTGAGGTCGCGAACATGACGCCGTGGCCGCAGCAGGCCTATGTCGGCGCCAGCGCCTTCGCGCACAAGGCCGGGCTGCACACGGACGCCGTGCTCAAGGTCGAAAACGCCTACCAGCACATCGACCCGGCGCTCGTGGGCAACCAGCGGCGCCTGTTGGTCAGTGAGCTGGGTGGCAGCCGCGGCCTCCTGGACAAGGTGACGGAGCTGGGCATCGACTACCCGTTGAGCCGCGATGACGCGCGCCGGCTAACCGAAAAGGTCAAGGAGATGGAGGCACACGGCTACCAGTACGAGGGCGCCGACGCTTCACTGGAGCTGCTGGTGCGCCGCAGCCTGCCCGGCTACGCTGCGATGTTCAACCTCGACGACTTCTGGGTGGTCCTGCGCCGCAGCGACCGCGCTGAGGACAAGACGGGGCGGCGCAAGGAGATGCAGGCGGAGGCGATGGTCAAGCTGCGCGTCTACGGCCGCGGCGAGGGCGAGGACCAGGTGCGCCAGACGGCAGCAGACGGTGACGGCCCCGTCAACGCGCTGGACTTCGCGGTCCGCAAGGCGCTGCTCGAGTTCTATCCCACGATCGACAGCGTGCGGCTCGTCGACTACAAGGTGCGTGTCGTGGATTCGACGGCCGGTACCGGCGCCTCGGTGCGTGTGCTGATCGAGTGCAGCGACGAAGAGAACGAGTGGCAGTGTGTCGGCGCCTCGACAGACATCATCGAAGCGTCATGGCTCGCCCTGGCGGACGCCTACGAGTGGTGGCTGATGAGGCACCCCGCGTAGCGAGGCGAACTTCGTCCTATTTGCGCAAAAATCGAGTTGCCAGATGCCGCAGAGTGACCGCAAGCAGCAATCCGAAAGCCTGTACGAGCGCTACGCCAGGCCGCTGGAAGGAGAGCATACCGGCGAGTTTGTGGCCATCTCTGCTGAAGGCAAAACGGTGCTTGGCGCCGACCTGAAGAACCTGGTCTTGAAGGCAAAGACCAGCCTTGGTCCCGGAAACTTCGTGTTCAAGGTCGGTGATCGTGCTGTCGGAAAATGGCGGTGAACCAGGGGCTGGTAGGGTTTCGGTTTCCCTACATCCCGCTACGAATTGCCTTCACGACAGCCCACCAATCGATAGACCTGGCGATCGAAGCGCGCGTCGATACGGGATTCGCTGGTGACGTCATCGTGCCGGCTTCATTGATCGATGAGCTGGCCGCGGCCGAGCAGCCGGACAGCTTCGTAACCTGGAGGCTGACGGACGGCACGGAAGTACTGGTACGCGCATATATTGGCACGGCTGAACTGCCGGGCATCCCGGGGCCTCATGCAGTCCTCATATCTGTCTTGGGCGACGAGCCAATCGCCGGCAGGGGATTGACCGACCGGTTCCGGTTGGTCCTGGATCATGGCGAGCGCATAGTCCTGGAGCCATAGCCCCCGTTTAGAACGGGCTGACGCCGAAGGCGGTGACCGAGAACGCCGTCTTGCCGCTGTCCATCGATAGCACCATCACCAGCTCGTTACGCTTCAGGTCGCTGCCTTTGATCACGTCCGCGTTGCGTCGCAGCACCGTCTTGTCGTCGATCGCGACGACTGCGAGCTCGCCGGTCGAAAGGACATCGAGCGTCAGCTTCGTATCGCTCGCCTCGAGCACCTGACCGACGCGCATGGAGCTGTTGCGCGTCTCGTACTGTCGTAGCAGGTCTTCGAGCGCCGACAGCGCCAGGCGTCCCTCGTCGACGGCGCGCAGCACCTGCTCCCGCAGGCGTTCGGGCAGCGCCGCGATCCGTATCCTCAGAGCGGGCGCCAGCTGGTCCAACGCAGATCGGGTCGCGGCGGGCGTAGCAGTCGAACTCGGTAGGGCAGAGCGTCTGGGGTTCGAATCGCCGCCGTCGTCAGAGACCAGCGTGGCCGCCAGCGCGCCACTGACGGCCACGAGCAAGAGGACGGCGCCCGCGACCATGAGGACGAAGCGACTTCTCCGAGTCACGGCTCGTCTTCGCGGCGCGCCCAGGCTGCGACATCCTCGGGCGGCGCGGCATCCTGGGGCGCCGGCAGCGTGATCACGAACTCGGTGCCGTTCGCTTCGCTGCTCGTGGCGTTCACCTCACCGCCGTGCGCTTCGACGATCTCGCGCGTGATC
>CAZNHI010000338.1:0-3442 GCA_964572535.1 uncultured Dehalococcoidia bacterium | reverse complement strand
GCTGCTGGCGGAGGCGCAGCGCTCCGATGGCATCCTGACCAACATCGGGGACCGTGTCGACGCGGCCCTGCTCGCCGCCGCGCCGGGCCTGCGCGTCGTCAGCCAGATGGCCGTCGGCTACGACAACATCGACGTCGTCGCGGCGACGCAGCAGCGGGTGCTGGTGACGAATACTCCCGGTGTGCTCACAGAGGCGACAGCGGACATGGCCTTCGCGCTGCTCCTGGCGCAGGCTCGGCGGCTGCCGGAGGGCGACCGCGCTATCCGTCGCGGCGAATGGGGCGAGTGGAAGCCGTGGTTCCTGCTGGGACGCGATCTCAGCGGCAAGACGCTGGGCATCGTGGGGCTCGGCGCCATCGGGCAGGCGGTGGCGCGTCGCGCCTTGGGCTTCGGCATGCGAGTGATCTACACGTCGCGACAGCGTAAGCCTGACGCCGAGGCGTCGCTGGGCGTCAGCTGGCGGGAGCTGCCGCAACTGCTGGCCGAATCTGACTACGTCAGCCTGCACATGGCGCTGAACGCGGAGACACGGGCGATGATAGGGGCGCGGGAGCTGTCGCTGATGAAGCGCGACGCCGTCCTGATCAACACGGCACGTGGTGGTGTCGTCGACCAGGAGGCGCTGCTGCAGGCGTTGCGCAACGGCAGGATCGGCGGCGCCGGCCTCGACGTCTTTGAGTCGGAGCCGCTGGCGCCGGACCACCCGCTGCTCTCGCTGGACAACGTGGTTGTGGCGCCGCACCTGGGCAGCGCCACGGTGGAGACGCGCACGCGCATGGCTGACCTGGCGGTGGATAACCTGATCGCCTTTTTCCGTGGCGAGACGCCGCCGTATGCGGTGAACCCCGAGGTCTTAGCGCGAACGTAACCCGGCTTTTCTTGACCCGGAAGCCTCCGCTTGTGATAGGATTCGCACGGTCGTGCTAGACGGGGAGCTAGCGGTGCCCTGTAACCCGCAACCCGCTATAGCGGGGTTGAATTCCCGCTCGAGGTCCAGGCTAGCAGGGACTGCCAAAGCTACGTGGCGTTGATGGCTTGGCCCTACGCGGCGGAGAACTGCTGAATCCCGTCAGGTCCGGAAGGAAGCAGCGGTACGTAGACTTCTCCGGGCGCCGTGGGAAAACCTGGCTGGAGCCGGCGTAACGGCGGCAAGCTTGCAACCGGATCGACGGTGGGTGCACGACCATAACAAGGCTTTGGACGCTGGTGCGTCCGCTCAGCCTTAAGGAGGACGCGTTTGGCGTATTGGCTGCAAGGCGTGCGCCTGCGACCAGAAGCCCGTCTCATCCCGCATCTCCCTAGCGCAGAAATTCGCCACCTTGATACCGCTAGGGCTCGCCTCCGCATCGCCCTATTCTCCACGCTTGGTCTAGTGGCCACGCTGGCGTTTGTGATCTTCCCGCCGCGCGAGCTTGCGGTTAACGCCGACGGCAAGGTGATCACGGTGGTCAGCAGGCAGCAGGACATCGCCACACTGCTCAGCTCCGCGGGCGTCAAGCGAGATCCCGGCGACGTTTTCGTCGTTTCTTCGGGCTCGATTACCGTCGAGCGCGCCATTCCGGTCGTCGTAGAGGTCGATGGCGTGGCCCTGGGCTGGCGTACGCGTGCCGCGAGCGTCGGCGGCCTGCTCAACGAGCTGCGCATCGACGTGAGCCCATACGACACTATCCTGTACAACGGGCTGGAGGTCAGCGACGGCGACGTGGTCTTCCCGCAGCCCCTCAGCCTCTCGTCCCTGGCGAGCTACGGCATCTACAACCAGGCCCCGGGTGACGTGCAGGGCATCATCCTCAGCGTGCAGCGTGCCGTGCCCCTGACGATAGTTGAGGATGGGCGCGCCGTGCCGATGCAATCGAGCGGTGCGATCGTCGCCGATGCGCTGGCTCACGCCGGCATCAGCCTCGGCCCGGCCGACGAGATCTTCCCGGCGGCTGCGACACCGATTACGTCCGGTATGCAGGTCCAGGTGCGTCACGCGAGGGCGATCAACCTGCGCCTGGGCGAGAGTACCAGCGTCATCTACTCGCAGAAGGAGACGCTGGAAGAGGCGCTGGCCGAGGCGGGCTTCCACTTCGGCCCGGACGACCGCGTCGAGCCGGCGTTGAGCGGCGCGGTCACTAACGGCATGAACGCACGTTTGGTGCGGGTTACGGGCCAGTCGTACTTCGAGCGCGAGACTGTCAAACACAAGACCGTGTTCAAGTCAGACGACTCGCTGCAAGGCACGGACACCCGCCGCGTGCAGGGTAAAGACGGCTCCCTGGCCACGGAATACAAGATCGTCATCGAAGACGGCGTGGAGGTGGAGCGAACGCTGGCCGGGCAGAAATTCGATCCTGAGCCAGTCGACACGGTGATCTACTATTCGGCTTCGGCGGTGAACTCGACCGGGTCGGCCGCGAACTTGCAAGTGGCGAAGACTGTGCGCATGTACGCCACCTGGTACAACGCCGCCAGCTCAGGACGTCCCGCCACCGATCCCCACTACGGCATCACCGCCTCCGGCGTGACGGTAACCAAGGGCATCGTCGCGGTGGACAAGAGCGTGATCCCGCTGGGCACGCGGCTGTACATTCCGGGTTACGGCTTTGCGGTGGCGGGCGATACAGGTGGTGGCATCACGGGCGACATGGTTGATCTCGGCTACCCGGATGGCGTGGCCGTCGATTGGCGGACCGGCTGGGTTGACGTTTACATCCTCGCGCAGTGAGCCTGGGTTCTCGTTAGGTAAGCGGTCTCGCAGCCGCCCGCCGCGACCCTTCCGCCCGCGGGAGGTGCGCTCCGCCGGGGTGCGCCCGGCGAAGTCGTTGGGCCAGCACTTCCTCTCGGACTGGAGCGTGGTTAACCGCATCGTCGCCGCGACGATCGGCGGGCCCAACGACACGGTGATCGAGATTGGTCCCGGCCTTGGTGTGCTGACGCAGAGCCTGGCCGAGCAGGCGGGACGTCTGATCGCTGTAGAGATCGACGCTCGTCTGGCCCAGCGCCTGCAGGCTCAGTTCGCCGACCAACCTTCCGTGAGCATCCTGGAGCGGGATGTGCTCGCCGTGCCGCCGGAGACGCTGCTGATTGAGGCCGGCCTGGCGGAGGACGCGCCCTATCGCGTGGTGGGCAATCTGCCGTACAACGCGGGCGCGGCCATCGTGCGTCACTTCCTCGAGGCGGCACACCAACCGCAATCGCTGGTCGTCATGCTGCAGCGTGAGGTTGCCGACTCGATGGTCGCGGGCCCGGGGCAGATGAGCCTGCTTGGAGTCTCCGTGCAGGTCTATGCCACGGCGCGCAAGCTGGTCAACGTGCCGCCGCGCGCCTTCTACCCGCCGCCCAAGGTCACCTCCGGCGTGGTGAAGCTGGAGGTGCGCCCGCAACCGCTGGTGCCGCGTGAGGAGCTCGATGCGTTCTTCCGAGTCGTGCGCGCCGGTTTTAGCGCGCCGCGTAAGCA
>CAZNHI010000337.1:0-3471 GCA_964572535.1 uncultured Dehalococcoidia bacterium | reverse complement strand
CCGTAGACCATGGCGGCGACGACCGCCAGTAGGGCCAGGTAGCCGGGCTGCGCGAAATCGATCACGTCGCCTGCTTCCAGACGGTGCCGCGCAGGCCCAGCTCCAGGGCGAGGAGGAGGAGGGCGACGAGGATGAAATAAGCGGCGAGCTCGTCATACTCGCCGTACTGGGGGCGTCCGACGCGGGACTTCTCCAACTGCTCGATGCTGTCGTAGATGGCGGCGAGGGCCTGCTCGCTCTCGGCAGGGTAATACTGGCCGCCGGTGATGTTGGCGATCTCGCGTAGTGCGGTCTCGTTGACGTTGAGCTGGCCGGTGGCGCGGGAGCCGGGGGCGAGGACGCCGATGGTATAGACGCGGATGCCCAGGGTCTCGGCGATGCGGGCAGCGGCGAGAGGTTCGACGTTGCCGGCGGTGTTTTCGCCGTCCGTGAGGAGGATGGCGATGCGGCTGCGGGCGCGCGACTCGCGCAGGAGGTCGATGGAGGTGGCGAGGCCGTCGCCGATGGCGGTGCCGTCGCTGAGGCCGACCTGCGGCGCGCGGGTGAGGAGCTCAGCGAGGGCATCGTAGTCGAGGGTGAGCGGGCTGAGGACGAGGTTCTCCTCGCGGAAGATGACGAGGCCGATGCGGTCCTCCTCGCGGCCTTCGATGAAGTTGGTGAGGACGCGCTGAGCGACCTCCTGGCGGGAGCCGGTGCCGAGCGAGCCGGACTGCATGCTGCTCGAGAGGTCGAGGACGAGGGCGATGTCGATGCCCTGGCCGGGGAGGACGCTATCGGCCTGACCGGTCTGTGGGCGGGCGATGGCGACGACGAGCAGGGCGAGCGCGGTGGCGCGAATCGCGGTGGGGAGCCAGCGGTAGCGCAGACGCCAGGTTGGGCGGAAGCCTGAGAGCAGCGCCACGCTGGAGAAGCGGCCGGGGCTGGCGGCATCGCCGGCGCGACGCTTGAGGAAGAGCAATACGGGCAGAGCGAGCAGGAGCAGCAGCAGATAGGGGTCGTTGAAGGTCACGAGGGCGCTCCCGCGAGGGCGGGCTGTTCGGGGCGAGACATCTCAACGATTTCGTAGGCGGCTGTGAGGTCGGCGTCGGCGCGCTCGGCGGCGGGGCGATACTGGGCGTAGACCACGGAGTCGCACTGGGAGAGGAGGCCGCCGGCGACGCGCACCTGCCAGCGGTCGAGGCCGCGGCGTAGCATCTCGGATTCAAGCTCGCGGGTGGTGAGGGCGAAGGCGGGGAAGCCGTAGCGCTCGCTGAGATAGGTGCGCACGGTGACGCCGATCGAGCTGTAGTAGGCGACGTAGTCGCCTTCGGCGCCAAAAACGACGCCGGTCTTGTCGAAGACGAGGCGGGCGCGATCCTCCGGGCTGGCTACGGCGACTACGGGTTCGGGGACGTAAGTGGCCCGCTGCTGGAGGCTGCGCAGGCGCCAGAAGAGCAGCGTGCCGATGATGACGAGCGCGATGGCGGCGGCGGAGATGGCGGGGACGACCCAGGCGGGCGAGCCGAAGCCAATTTCGGCCTGGGGCTTGAGATCGCGGGGGGCGACCTCGCCGCCGGAGGGCAGGACACTGGCGACGGCGAGACGGCTAGCCGGCGTGTCGATGGAGCCGCCGGCTATGTCCTGGCCGAAGTAGCGCAGAGTCAGGGGCGGGATGGGGACGTCGCCGACGTAGAAGACGGCGAGGTCGAAGGTCATGGTGATCTCGATGCGGCCTGCGCCGGCCGATCTGCTGGTGGTGCGTGGCGTACCCACGACCTCGACGACGGACGGGAGCGAGGACTGCACGAGGGTGAACTCGATGCCAGCGTCGGCCTCGATGGTGATGACGTATGTGACGCGGTCGCCGGCGGTGATCTGGTCCGGGCTTTCGATCTGCATGTCGAGGATGACAGGATCTGCGGCGGACGCGGGGGCGAAGGTCGCAAGGCAGGCCAGGAGGGCGAGCAGCAGGGAGGTGGCGAGGGGGCGCATTTAGGCCCGAGCCCTGCGGCGTCCGGCGCGCGCCTTGAAGAAGGTCATGAGCGGCTGGATGTAGGAGCGGTCTGTGCGGAGGGATATCTCCTCGATGCCGAGGCCAGCGAGGAGCCGGCGGCGGCTGACGACGCGTTCGGCAGCGGCGGTGGCATAGCGTCCGCGCTCGCGGGCGTCTTCGGTATCGACGAGGAGCTGGGCGCCGGTCTCGGGGTCCTGGAGGCGGATGAGACCAACGCGGGGCAGCTCAAGCTCGCGGGGGTCGGTGAGGCTGATCGCGGTGAGGTCGTGCTTCTGCGCGGCGAGCCGCAGGGAGGCTTCGAAGCCGCTGGTGAGGAAATCCGAGATGACAAAGGCGACGCTGGGCCGCCTGGTGATGCTCATGAGCAGGTCGGCGGCCACGGCGATGTTGGTGCCGCGGCCCTTGGGTTCGAGGTAGAGAAGCTCGCGGGCCATACGCAGGACGTGTTGCTGGCCTTTGCGGGGTGGCAGGAAGAGCTCGATGCGGTCGCTGAAGGCGATGAGGCCGGTCTTGTCGTTGTTGGCGTTGGCGGCGAAGGCGAGCAGGGTGGCGAGTTCGGCGGCGAGCTCGCGCTTGGTGCTGGCGGTGGAGCTGAAGCCGGAGGAGGGACTGACATCAACGAGGAGGTAGAGGATGAGCTCACGCTCTTCGACGTACTTCTTGATGTAGGGGGTGCCCATGCGGGCGGTGACGTTCCAATCGATGAGGCGGACCTCGTCGCCGGGCTCGTACTCGCGCACTTCGGAGAACTCGAGACCGCGGCCACGGAAGACGCTGTGGTACTCGCCGAGGAAGAGCAGGCGGACGAGCCGGCGGGCGCGGATTTGCAGGCGCCGGATGCGGGAGAGCATCTCCTCCTGGGAGAGGCCGGAGGTGAGGTCTGTGGAGGAGGCTTCGGTGGTCATGGGAGGGTCATGGGAGGAACAAGGAACGGGGAATTGGCAACAGGAGTGATGCGGACGCGGGGTACTGCAAGAGCGGGTCCCCTAAGGGACGGCGACGCCCTGGAGGACGCGGTCGATGATTTCGTCCGGGGTGAGGTCCTCTGCCTCCGCTTCGTAGGTGATGATCACGCGATGCCGCAGCACGTCCTTGGCGACGGCCTTGACGTCGTCCGGGGTGACGTAGCCCCGTCCGTCGAGGAAGGCGTAAGCCTTGGCAGCCTGCGCGAGGTAGATGGTGGCACGGGGGGAGGCTCCGAAGGCGATCAGCGGCGCCAGAGACTCCATGCGGTAGATCTTGGGGTCGCGGGTGGCGAGGATGAGGTGGACTACGTAGTCGCGCAGGCCCTCGTTGAGGTGGACCGCCTGGACGGCGGCGCGGGCAGCCATGAGTTCTTCGAGGCTGACGACCTGCTTGACCTGCGGGATGACGCCATTTTCGTAGCGTTCCAGGATCTGTCGCTCCTCCTGGCGGGTGGGGTAGCCGACTACGGCCTTGAGCATGAATCGGTCGAGCTGGGCCTCCGGCAGGGGGTA
>CAZNHI010000336.1:0-3474 GCA_964572535.1 uncultured Dehalococcoidia bacterium | reverse complement strand
CGCGCTGAGTGGGACTCGAACCCACGGCCTCTGCCTCCGCAGGGCAGCGCTCTATCCACTGAGCTACCAGCGCGCGCCATGGTGCCGAAGGTGGGACTTGAACCCACACGAGCGTAAGCTCACTACGCCCTGAACGTAGCGCGTCTGCCATTCCGCCACTTCGGCGCGGGCTCACCTAGTGTACAGCCTGAGCAGCGTCTCGATCATCCCCGTCTGGTAGGGCGGGATGGTGGGCGGCACAGGACTTGAACCTGTGACCTCTTCCGTGTGAAGGAAGCGCTCTGCCAGCTGAGCTAGCCGCCCCGTCCGAACTTCATTCTAGCCGTCGGATGCTCCGTAATGAAGGGCCATCACGGATCGATTCGCAACGCCTCGATAGAAGCTCCTACAGCCCGAATCGCTTCAGGGCCGCGACGGCGCCCGCGTACTCGCGCGGCCACGGCATCGCTTCCGGGCAGCCGAGGGCCTCTGCAGCGTGTATGCCGAAGTAGGGGTCTCGCACGAAGGCGCGGGAGATCGAGATGAGGTCTGCTGTCCCGCTCTCTACAACATCGTTTGCCATCTGCGGCGTGGTAATCAGGCCAACCGTGCAGATTGGCACGCTTATCTCTCGCCGGACCTGCTCCGCGAAGGGTAGGACGTAGCCAGGTGTCGTCGCCGACTCGGCCTCGAAGGTGTCGCCGGCGCCCGTCGTCACGTCGATCACGTCGACGCCGGCGCTTACCAGCTCCTTCGCCAGCCGTACCATCTCCTCCAGCTGCCAGCCGTCCTCCACCCACTCCGTCGCCGAGACACGCACGAAGAAAGGCTTGTTGTCCGGCCACTTCTTGCGGATATCTCGGGCAGCTGCCAACGTGAACCGCACTCGGTTCTCCCAGACTCCACCGTACTCGTCCTTGCGGACGTTGGAGCGCGGCGAGAGGAACTGATGCAGCAGGTAGCCGTGGCAGGAATGCAACTCGACAACGTCGAAGCCGAAGCGGTGCGCCCTTTCCGCCGCGTCCCCGTAGGCCGTGGCGACGCGCTTGATGTCGTCACGATCCATCTGACGGGGAATCGGGTAGCGCGGACTCGCCTGCAGCGGACTCGGCCCCAACACTTCCCAGCCACCTTCGCTCACCGCCAACGGCCCGCCTGTAGCACGGTCCGTACTCGTGCGCCGGCCGCCGTGAAACAGCTGCAGCCCCATCTTCGCGCCGCGTGACTGCACGAACTGGACGATAGGAGCGAACGCCTCGCCGTGGCTATCCGACCAGCAGCCCAGGTCTTCGAGGCACGTCCGGCCCTCGGGCGAAACAGCCGCCGCCTCGGTCAGGACCAAACCGGCGCCGCCCACCGCTCGACTGCCCAGGTGCGCCATGTGGAAGCTGGTCGCGCGCCCGTCCAGTCCATCGCAGGTGAAGAGGCTGGTCGGCGAGGCTACGAGCCGATTCCGGAAGGTCACGCCCTTGATGGTCAGGGGCGTAAACAGCTTTGGCAGCGGAGGCTTGTCCTCCGCGGCTGCTGCGTCGATCTGCTGTGATGAGGTCAAGTCCGTTACCTTCCAGAAGTGCAGGACGGGTCCTGCTGCCAACCTGCCCAGGCTGCCGCCAATTCTAGCCGACGCGCAGTGAAGCTGTGACGGGCCATTGCAGGAAATGGACGGCCGGTAGCGGGCCGATATCCCAACCGTCACTGGGAATGGCCACAGCTGATGCTCTACGCTTGGTGACACATGCAGAACATCGGCACGGCGGTCGTAACGGGCGCGTTCAGCTACACGGGCAGCGCAGTCGCCAGGAGCCTGCTCGCCCGCGGCTTCACGGTTAAGACCCTCACTAACCGCACGGTACCGGTCAGCGATCCCGGCGCCCCCATCGAGGCCCATCCGCTTCAGTTCGAAGATCCCGCTGCATTGGTTGAGGCGATGCGTGGCGCGAGCATCTTCGTCAACACCTACTGGGTGAGGTACCCCTACGTCGGCGTCGGTTTCAACCGCGCTGTCGAAAACATCGGCGTGCTCCTGCGGGCGGCCCGCGACGCCGGTGTCGAGCGCATCGTGCACGTCAGCGTCAGCAACCCCTCCCTGGACTCGCCGCTCGGCTACTACCGTGGCAAAGCAGAGGCCGAAGCGCTCGTGCGTTCGCTCGGCCTGTCCTATGCGATCGTGCGCCCCACGCTCGTCGTCGGGCCCCACGACATCCTGGTCAACAACATCGCCTGGTTTCTGCGCCGTTTCCCGGTCTTCGGCATGCCTGGCTCCGGCCGCTACCGCCTGCAACCGGTGACACTCGAGGACGCCGGAGAGATCATCGCCGACGCCGCTGTCAGCCGTAACAACCTGACCATCGACGCGGCCGGCCCAGAGATCGTGACCTTCGAGGAGCTCGTTAAGGCCATCGGAGGGGCGATCGGCCGCAGGGCGCGAATCGTGCATCTGCCGCCTACGCTCTCGTTGCTTGCCCTGGCAGCCGCCGGCCGATTGGTGGGCGAGGTCATCCTCTCGCGCGAGGAGCTCGACGGCCTGATAACCGAACTCCTCGTCTCACACGAACCGCCGCGTGGCGCGCACAGCGTGCTGACGTGGCTCAGAGAGCACGGCTCGGAGGCAGGCAAGGCCTACTCCTCCGAGTTTGAACGTCACGTCCGAGGTGGCCCGCAGCGTCGCAAGGGCCGCGATTAATCCAGCACCGCTCCCGGCCAGCTTGCAGACTGAGGATGAGCCCGACGAGAATGTACGCGGCAGCCGCGATTAGCTGCTCCGCCCACCATGTCTCATCCCCGCAAATCTTGAGCCGTCAGCCTCGCCCGCGCGAGGCGTTCAACACCACGGAGGTGACACCTTGGCCTGGCAAGTAGACAAAGCCCACACGCAGGTTTCCTTCTCGATCCGGCACCTCGGCGTTTCGTTCATCAACGGCGCCATGACCGTCGCCGACGCCGAGCTGCAGCTGGAAGAGGACAAGCCGGCGAACTCCAGCCTCAAAGTCCGCATGGACATGAACACCTTCACCACGCACGACGCCAACCGCGACGGCCACCTTAAGAGCCCCGACTTCTTCGACGTCGCGAACAACCCTTACATCGAGTTCGCGACCAAGCGCGTCCAGGACAAGGGCAACGGCAAGTTCGAGGTTGTGGGCGACCTCACGATCAAGGGCGTCAGCGGCGCAGTGACCCTCCAGGGTGAATACGCCGGACCCGCCAAGGACCCCTTCAGCGGCAAGCGCAAAGCCGGCTTCAAACTCACGGGCGAGATCGACAAGAAGGACTTCGGCATCACGTGGAATGTGCCGCTGGAAGGCGGTGGCTTCCTGCTAAACGACAAGGTCACCCTGAACATCGACGCACAAGCTATAGAGGACTGAGGCTCAGGCGCCCCTTCAGCCGGGGCTTTGGGGTGTCCCCCATCTTCAATACCTACTAGACTAGGTAGAGAGGCCGAAGTGGCGGAACGGCAGACGCGCTACGTTCAGGGCGTAGTGAGCATTAGCT
>CAZNHI010000335.1:0-3490 GCA_964572535.1 uncultured Dehalococcoidia bacterium | reverse complement strand
AGCGCAGCCCGTCTTCCTCATTGCGGCCGAAGAACAGGCTGGCGCCGCGGTGAGGGCAGGCGTCCTGTATGAGGCCGACCTTGCCGGAGGTCAGGCGAAAGGCGATCAGCTTCTCGCCGAGCAGCAGGACGCGAAGGGGAGGGCTGTCAGGCCCCGGCAACTCGTCGGAGCGTACTGCGGGGAGCCAGTACTGGCGAAAAACGTCACCCATTGGGGTGCCCGGCCCGACGCGACAGAGAAGCTCGTTGTCCTGGGTGCTCAGCATGACCGTCCTCCAGCTGCGAACGACAATTCGTCACGGTGTTGACAGTGCAAGGCTAAGAGTTGGTCTGATGGGTGAGAAAGGGCCGTTTGGCCTGAAAACGGCCTTGATTACCAGCCACTCTTCAGCACTGCTTCGACCAGGTCGTCGGTGCTGATCGGTTTTAGCAGGACCTTGCGCAGCGGCTGGTTATCGCGCACCGGCTGGAGATTGTGTGCCAGGACTAATGTTGGGCCGTCGTAGCCAAACGCCGTAGGGTCCAGCGATCCATCGCCGGGCTCTGAGTCCCAGAGCACAAGCTGCGGCGCGAACTCCGACACGGCGTTGCGAGCCTGATCGGCGTCGGTCGAGACGCAGACCAGGCTGCCGCGGGCGGCGAAGATGTTGGCCAGGACGTGCAGCAGCGGCGACGTGGAGCCTACGAACAGTATGCGAGGCATCTACCTGAGTATCGGGCTGCCAGATCGCCGCTGCAGGTGCCATTGGACTCTAATCAGGTCGCCGCGTCCGCGATCCGAATCTTCGGCGGCGCCGCGATGGCGATACTCAGGGCGGAAGCCAGCCAGATGGCGATGACGAGTCCGAAGGCGATGTGCCAGCTATCGGTCAGGTCGAAGAGGCCGGCGACGGCGATAGGGCCGGTGGCGGCGCCGGCGATCTGCAGGGGCCGCATGATGCCGCCGATGGCGCCGAGGTGGTTGCGCCCGAAGTAGTCCGCGACGATCAGCGGCCGCATCACGAAGTTGCCGCCTAGCGCCAGACCGTTGAGCACCGCGACCGCCATCATCATCGGGACGCTGTTGACCTGGAAGATCAGCAGGACGGTCGCCGCGGTGAGGCTGGTCGCGACCGCCATCAGCACGCGCACCGGGTAGCGGCCGGAGATGGAGCCCCAGAGGAATCGAGAGCTGAAAGAGCCGATGCCGAAGGCGCTGGCGCTGAGTGCGGCCGTGGTGGATGCAAAGCCGGCGTCCTGGAAGTAGATAAGCCAGTTGGTCTGGAGGCCGGTCACGCCCATGACGAAGAGTGCGCCAGAAAGGTTGATTAGCCAGAGAGAGGGCTCGCGCACCGCCTCGGCGCGGGTGAAGCTGTGCTCGGAGGCCGGTCTGGCTACGAAGCCGGTGCGCGGCGCCGTCCCGGCTTCGCCGTCCGGCTGGAGGCCCATGTCCTCCGGCCGTGTCCGCACCATGAAGGCGAGCGGAAACAGCAACACAAAGGCGGCGATGCCGATGGTCGTCCAGCCGGCCCGCCAGCCCCAGGCGTCGATCACGGCGCTGACCAGCAAGGGAAAGATCAGCGGACCCAGCCCCTGGCCGGCGGAGGCGATGGTCAGGGCTTTAGCGCGTTTGCGGATGAACCACTTCGGCAGCACCGCGGAGATCAGCATCTCGGCGCCGCCGACCGTCATCAGGGTGCCGACGATGCCGAACAGAACGTAGAAGGCGATGAGGCTATCAACCCAGCGCAGCGCGATCATGCCGCCAGCCATGCCAAGCACGGTGAGGAACATGAGGCGCCGCGGTCCCTGGCGTGAGTCCTGTACTGGGCCGATGAACGGCGCGATGAGGCCGGAGGCGATGGATCTGACAGTGAGCGCGCCGAAGAAAGCAGAGCGCGACCAGCCCAGATCCTGGGTCATCGGCAGTACAAAGAGGCTGAAGGCCCAGGTGCCGGCGCCCGTCATGAAGGCGCCAGAGATTACGGCAGCGCTGACCAGGTACCAGCCGTGAAAGATGCGTCCGCCGCGGGGCGTGGCCTGGACAACGCTGGATTCGCTTAACACTTAGCGATTTTACGGGCGCTCCGAGGTTGATGCCACGAAGCGTTCATATAAGTTAAGTAGGGTCCAGCATGCTGGACCCTACTTAACATGACATTCGGCCGTCTAGGCCAGAAGCTTCTCCAGCGCACGCCGGGTCATAACCTTGATCAGGGCAGCGCGGTACTCCGCCGAGGCGTGGATATCAAAGAGCAGCTCGCGACCGTCGTAGGCGACTTCGGCCGCGGCAGCGATTGAGTCCGCGGATAGGCTCTTGCCGGTGAGTGCGGCTTCGGCGGCGCTGGCGCGGAAGGCCAGCTCCGCGGCGCCGGTCACCCCGATTCGCGCCGAGGTAACGCTGCCGTTGCCCTCCAGCGCCACGCCAACGCCAGTGATCGCATAGTGCGACGCCGGGTTGGGGTACTTCACGTAGGCTGAACGAGGCGAGACGGCAACGCTGACCTGCGTCAGCACCTCGTCCGGCGCCAGCGCGGTTTCGAGGATGCCCACGAAGAACGACTCGGCGGCGTGAGTGCGCGAGCCGCGGACCGACTGCGCCGTGATCTGTGCGTCGAGGGCGAGCATCACGGCGGGGAGGTCGGCGGCCGGATCGTTGTGGGCCAGCGAGCCACCAATGGTACCGCGGGCCCGAACCTGGCGATCGCCGATCTCGCGCGCTGCCTGGGCCAGTGCTGGTGCGTTTTGCTGCACCACAGGTGAGGCCGCAACCTCGGCGTGAGTCGTCAGGGCGCCGATGCGGACTCGACCTCCGTCCAGCGAGATGCCCTTCAGCTCGCGGATGCGTGCGAGGTCGACGATGATTCCGGGCGATGCGAGGCGCAGCTTCATCAAGGGGATGAGGCTGTGACCGCCGGCCAGGACCTTCGCGTCCTCGCCGTGCTGCGCCAGCACCTGCAGCGCTTCTTGCAGGCTGGAAGGCCGTACGTAGTCGAACTCTGCGGGAATCACTTCGCGCCTCCGTTCATGATTCGCCAGAGCTTTTCCGGCCTCAGCATCATGTCGATGTGGTCGACGCCGAAAGGCGACAGCGCGTCGACGACGGCGTTGACGATTGCCGGCGTGGCGCCGATGGTGCCGGCCTCGCCGACGCCCTTGGCGCCGAGAGGGTTGACCGGCGACGGTGTCGTGGTGCGGTAGAGCTCGAAGGATGGCAACTGGTCGGCTCTCGGCAGGTTGTAGTCCATGAAACTGCCGGTGATCAGCTGGCCGTCGTCGCCGTAGACCGCCTCTTCCATCAGCGCCTGGCCGATGCCCTGGGCAAGCCCACCGTGCACCTGGCCTTCGACGATCATCGGGTTGATCACGTTGCCGCAGTCGTCCACGGAGACGTACCTCAGCAGCTCAACCTTGCCGGTATCCTTGTCGACCTCGACGAGGCAGACGTGGGCGCCGAAGGGGAAGGTACAGTTCGTGGGCTCGAAGTAGCTGGTCGCCTCGAGGCCCGGTTC
>CAZNHI010000334.1:0-3490 GCA_964572535.1 uncultured Dehalococcoidia bacterium | reverse complement strand
CGCGGGGTCGGCCGAGGCGTCCGCGACGATGACGGTCTCTGTGGGGCCGTAGATCGAGTCGATGCCGACGTCACCGTAGACCGCGCGCTTGGCCAGCGTGACGAAGAGGTTGCCGGGGCCGCAGATCTTGTCCACGCGCGGGATCGTCTGGGTGCCGTAGGCCAGCGCGGCCACCGCCTGGGCGCCGCTGGCGCAGAAGACGCGGTTAGCGCCCGCAATGGCGGCGGCTGCGAGCTTGACGTCCGGTATGCGTCCGTCCGGCGCCGCGGGGCTGACCAGGATGACGTTCTCGACACCTGCGACTCTGGCCGGGATCACGGTGTGCAGCACTGACGAGGGATAAGCGGGTTGCGTGCCGGGCGCGTAGAAGCCCACGGTTTCGATGGCGCGCACCTGCACGCCGAGGCCGTCCGCCTCGACGTAGGAGGAGAGGCAGCGACGCAGCTGCTTCTGGTGGTAGGCGCGGATGCGGCCGGCTGCCAGCTCCAGGGCGCCGCGCAGCTCCGAGCTGATCCGCCCGAGCGCGGCTTCGATCTCGCTGCCGGGCACCTCCAGCGTGGGGTAGGCGATGGCGCCGTCGAAGGACTCTGTGTGGCGGCGCACGGCGGCGTCACCCTCGGCGCGCACGTCGGCGATGATCCGGCGCACGGCCTCGCCCGCTGAGGCCTCCGTGTCAGAGACCGGGCCACGCTTGAGGATGGTACGCCGTGCCGCGTCTGCGCCTTCGATGATCCTCATCGCCGGCTCAATCGATGATCTTGTTCAGGGGGTACTCGACGATGCCGTGAGCGCCCGCCTTCTTCAGCTTCGGCACGATCTCGCGCACCACGGTCTCTTCGACGATCGTCGTAACGTCGACCCAGGCCGGGTCGGAGAGCGAGGCGACCGTGGGCTTATCCAGCGCGGGCAGGATGGCGAGCACGGCGTCGAGGTCGGCCTTGCGGGCGTTCATCGAGAGCCAGACCTTGCCCTCGGCGTTCATCACGGCTTTGAGCATGAGCGCGATGTCTTCGATCTTCTGGCGTTTCCAAGGGTCGGCCCAGGCCTGCGGGCTGGCAATCAGGCGCGGCGTGCTCTCGACCAGGGTATCGATGATGCGCAGGTTGTTCGCCTTGAGCGAGCTGCCGGTCTCCGTGGCGTCGACGATGGCGTCGGCGAGCAGTCCGGGCTTCACCTCCGTGGCGCCATAGGAGTACTCGACGAGAGCGCTGATGCCCTTCGATTCGAGGAAGGCGCGCGTCAGGTTGACCAGCTCCGTGGCGATGCGCTTGCCCTCGAGGTCCTGCACGCTGCGCACCGGCGAGTCGTCCGGCACGACGAGGACCCAGCGCGTGGGCCGCCGCGAGACCTTGGAGTAGACCATCTCAGCGACCTCGACCACTTTGGCGCCGGTCTCCTGGATCCAGTCGTAACCGGTGATGCCGGCGTCGATCAGCCCGTCCTGGACGTAGCGGGGCTGCTCCTGCGGGCGTACCAGCATGCATTCGATCTCGGGGTCGTCGACGGTCGGGAAGTAGGAACGATCGGGCACGTGCATGTCGTAGCCGGCCTTGCAGAACAGCTCGACGGTGGCCTGCTGGAGGTTGCCGTTGGGGATTGCCAATCGTAGGGATTTGCGGTCTGTCATCTCACGTTCCTTGAGCGGGCGAGACATCGGACGGACCGGCCCGTAGAAGGCAGGTCCAGCGGCAATGTCAGGGTGTAGGTTGCAGTGGAAGGTGGGCGCAGTCAATCAGACGCGCCGGGGGGCGTCGCTCTAGACGTGATGATCCGGGCAGAACGATGTGAGGTTCACCTATAAACCATAGCACGGGAGCAGAGTCGCGCGTATAAGGCGTAACCCGCGTCCGGGGCTACGACGCGAAGGGACCGTCGCACTGATACATTGAGGCGCTCCCGTCGGACCGCCTCAGTGCGTTCTAGATACATAGCCGGCTAAATACCTTCGCACCAGCCCTTGTCGACGCTGACTTCTTCGACTTGACGAGTAGTCACTCCCAAGCCGAGGCCTTTGAGCATGTCAGTCAGTTGTTCGCCGTCCACCAAGTCGATGGCGGCTGCACCGTCGCGCGTGGCCTCGCGGATGGCCTCTTTGGTAAAGCGCGCGGTGGTAATGATGAGGCCCTTGTCCGCGCGACCCATCATCGAGCCGCGGAACTCTCGAACTTCTGCCGGGCCTACCGTCCCTTGCCAGCGCTTGCATTGGAAGTTGACGTGGAAGCTGAGGATGCCGAGACGTAGGATACCTTTGCCATCAATGCCACCGTCGCCGCTTCTACCCGTGACCTCTACTTGGATAAAGCCAGACTCGCGCAGAATCCTCTGCGCCAGTCGCTCAAACGCAGCGGGGGGCATGCTCAGCATTGAGTCGAGCAACTGCTCTCGCCATGTGCTGTCGGGCTCGTCAGCCACAATGGATTCAGGGTCTACCTCACGAGCTTCCTGGCGACGCTTTTTTTGGGCTGACTGAACCTTCCTGACGACTTCTCGAGGTTCAACCCGCTCGACTCCCTTGCCTTCTGCTGTAAATGACCAAACCCCGCCGGGCGAGTTTTCCAGCAGGCCGTAAGCCTTTAAGTAGGTGCGAGTCCATGCGAGACGATATTCGACTTCTGATTGACGACCTTTGCCATGCGGAACCTGCAACTGTTCATCTGTCAGTTGGGCAATCGCCGACACCTTGGTGACGATTTCTTGGATAGTGGCCGAGCCGCCTAAGTCCCTCAGCGCTACAAGTAGCGGATTCATGAGGGCGTCGAAAGTTGGAACGTTAACGCTGTTTGTCACGACTGGGGGAATCCTCGCAGCCACCAGCACAATCGTCAAATGCTCTGTCAGAGAGGAAGCCTAAAGCGGGCACTGCAGGGCTCAACTCGCTAACGTCTTGCTAACGAAGGGGTAGACTTAGCAAGTGTTGTCAGGCCCAACAGGCAAATACAAAACAGCACTCGGTTGAACGGGCTTAGCTTGTTTTTATCGCCAACTGCGATGCGCTACATAACCACCGCCAAGCGTTCGCTCCTTGGCCTCACGCTCGTCTTGCTCGGGACGATTGCTGCCGCGTGCGGCGGCTCGACGGCGGAGCCGGGGCAGGTGCACGTCCTGACCTGGGAGGGCATCGTCAACCCCGTGATGGCGCGCTACATCGACCGCGGCATCGACGCTGCCGAGCGCTCGGACGCGACGGCCGTCGTGCTCAAGCTGGACACGCCAGGCGGCCTCGACTCTTCGATGCGCGAGATCATCCAGCGCATGGAGGCCTCGACGGTGCCCGTAATCGTCTGGGTCTCGCCCTCCGGCAGCAGGGCGGCGTCCGCGGGTACGTTCATCACGATGGCGGGCCAGGTGGCGGCCATGGCGCCGAACACGACGATCGGCGCGGCCTCGGCGATCAACTCCGACGGTAGCGACATCGAAGGCACGCTGGGCCGCAAGGTCGAAAACGACGCCGTGGCGTTCATCCGCGGCATCGCCGAGCTGCGCGGCCGCA
>CAZNHI010000333.1:0-3494 GCA_964572535.1 uncultured Dehalococcoidia bacterium | reverse complement strand
GGGGATGCCCCCCGGCTTCGATGTCAAAGCAGCGCTCAAACTCCTGCTGCGCGTACTCGCCGAGCGCGGTACGGAAGCGCACGTACTGCGCGAGCAGGCGCTGCGCCGGCTCCGTCAGATGCGAAGAGCCGCCGCCGCTGCCGCCAACGGTCGATTGCACGAGTCGCGTGCCGAGTGCGGCTTCCATCGCCTTGATTTTGCCCCAAGCGCTCCTGTAGGACAGCCCCAGAGCGGTAGCACCGTCTGAAAGCGTCCCCTTCCGCGCGATCGCCTCCAGGAGGCGCATCTCGTGGTCGCCGTAAACGGCGCGCTGGTCTTCGAGGACCCGGACTTTGACTTCGGGCTGCATCGTGGTCACGCCAGCACCCGCTGCGGGGCTGAGTACACGTTCAATGCATCAGCCTTCACGAAGCCGCACAGCGTTATGTTAAATGATTCGGCGAGCTTCACCGCCAGGCTCGAAGGCGCTCCCACGGCTGCGACCACCGGGATGCGCGCCACCAGCGCCTTCTGCAAGAGCTCGAAGCTCGCGCGGCCGCTGAGCATGAGGATTGAGTCGGAGAGCGGCAGAGCGCCGTCCAGGAAGCGCGCGCCGATCAGCTTGTCGACGGCGTTGTGCCGCCCGACGTCCTCCTGCAGGCTGAGCAGCTTGCCTTGACGATCGAACAGGCCGGCCGCGTGCAGGCCGCCCGTGCGCTCGAACACCGGCTGGGCAGCGCGCAGCTTCGCGGGTAGGCCGCAGACCGTCCCGGCGGCGACCGTCAGGCCATCCGGCAGGATCTCGCAGCCCTGCACCTCCAGCGCGTCGAGTGCTGCCTTGCCGCAGACGCCACAGGACGATGTCGTGTAGAAGTTGCGTTCCAGCTTTGCTGCGTCGAAGACGAGGCCCGGGCGTAGCGTCACCGTAACGATGTTGAACGCCTGGTCTTCATCCTCATCGGTGCAGTAGGAGACGTCGGCCACGTCGTCGCGGCCGGCGATGATGCCTTCGCCGTAGAGGAAGCCCGTTGCCAGCTCGAAATCGTGGCCGGGCGTGCGCATCGTAATCGCGATGCTCTTCGTCACCGTCTTGCGCCCGTCCTTCCAGATCAGCCGGGTCTCCAGCGGCTCTTCCGCCGCCAGCACGTCCTCAGCCTGGGCCCACTTGCCGTCGCGCAGCCGGCGGACGCCGTGCCCTACGTGGCTCCTAACTTCGAGTGTAGTCATCGAATCCGCGCCTCGAATCCGGCGCATCGAACAGTCCAAAGGACCCCGATATGCCTCAGCCAGCATATCGCGTGTCTGAGGCTGCTTCAAGCTGAGGTGGACGTAGGGGTCCGGCATGCCGGACCCCTACATACTCGATCGCTACGTCAGGCGCCGCAGTTAGAGCCGCGAATCGGCTGGGACCGTCGCCCAGCAGGCCGCCATCACCCGTCGAGGGTGGCAAGACCGGGCTGGTAGCGGCGGGGGCCGATGCTGCGGCCGCCGGAGCCGAGCCGACCGCGTTGAGCTGCAGCGACACGTTGCCCTGAGCAGCCTCGCCGTCATCAGCTGATCCCGTCTTCCAGGCGACACGGTACTGGCCCTGCATTGTGGGCCTGCTAACCGCGACCTCCATGGTCTTGGGGCCCGTGACGACGGCGGAGCCTGCTGTGATCTCCTTGCCGGATGGGTCAAAGACCTGCAGTGCGAAGCTGCCGGGCGTTGTGCTGATGTCGTCGCCGCGGGAGGTGGCGACCACCTTGGTGGGATTCGTTGCGTCGTTCCACGCCGCGCTGCCGATGGTGGCATGGGCCGAAACAGTGGCTACAAACCACAGGCCCGGAACCGCGATCATTGCTGCCGCGGCTACAGCGACCTTCGTACGTAGACTCATGATTGTGAAGTCTCCTTGTCTCTTTCGCGCGAAACCGCAAGGTGCGGAGTCACGCGTTTGGCTCGTTTAGGGAAAAGGCGAAGGGATTAGAGACGCGGCGGCTCGGGTTCTGCCTGAAGGCTAACCGTCACCGGCCAGACTGAAGCAGACTCGACGACCAGCGGCCACAGGACTTCTCGTGGCAGCGCGAAAACGCCCTCGACAGCCAGGACGGCGCCCGAGGCGGCGTCGGCGCAGCCGGAGGTGTCTCCATGGCAGTGCATGCTGTGGGCGGAGCTGCCCTCGACGCCGACCACGTCAGATACGCCGAAGTGGTGTTCCAGCGCCGCAATCTGGAACGTAATCACCACGAGTGCGAGACGCGCGGTCAGGAGGATAAGGAAGCGCAGGCGAGGCGTGAGGTCAGACATGCTTACACAACCTGGCAATCATGCTACCAGAAGCAAGCACGGACCGAGGAAGGGCCATTCGGCTTGGGATAAGAACTCACACGCGCAGCCGCAATGAAGAACAAAAGGGGCCTTCCTTTCCTGGGAAGGCCCCTTTCTGATTCGCTGTGAGCTCTAGACGAAGGGCGCCTTCGTCTGGTCGAGCCACTCGTAGGTGAAGAAGCCGTCCAGGCCATAGCCGCGGAAGACGTTGAAGTTCGCGACAGCCGGCCAGACCAGCTGAAGCGCCGTGGCGCCACCGGGGTAGCGGCTGATGTAGAACATCTTTGCCATGTAGCGCTGGAACTCATGGACAAGCTCCACGCGCTTGGCGTTGTCGAACTCCAGCAGCACCTTGTCGGTGGTGTCGTTCAGGAAGGGGTCGCCGTCGATCGAAGCGCCCTGGTCGTTGGGGTTCCAGCCACCGAAGAGGTTGCCACCCTTGTGGAAGTGCGCCTTGAGGAAGTTACCCACGTCCGGGCCGCCGAAGTCGACGGTGTTGAACATTTCCTTCCAGTTGCCGCCAGGCTCACCAGGCTTGTGGAAGATCCGGCTGAAGATGTCCGGGATCGTCTCCTTCTCCTGGGTCGCCTTGAGGCCGATCTCTTGAAGCATGCCTTCGATGATGTCCTGGGCCGGCTGCTGGCCGAAGCCGAGGGGGTACTGGACGTGCTTGAAGTTGATGCCGCTGGCGTAGCCGGCGGCCGCGAGCAGCTTCTTCGCCTCGGCGATGTTCGTCGCGTGATCGCCGAGCGTGAAGTACTTGGCGTTAGGACCGAAGTCCTTGCCCTGCGGGTCCAGCCACATACCGGGGAAGTACATGTAGTCGCCAGGGCCGCCGCAGGGGATGGAGGTGTTCCAGCGGCGCTGGTCCGGGATGCCCGCGGCTTCCAGCTTGTCTGTCGCGAAGAACACGTCGATGAAGGCGTCGCGGTCCCAGGCGTACTGGACAGCCTGGCGCACGCGCTGGTCCTTCCAGGGAGCGTCCTTATGCATGCCGAACCACTCGACCACAGCCGTCGACTGCAAGAGCGCGCGCATCTGCAGCTTCGGCACGTCCTTCTTGAGCTGGATGTTGTCATCAACGGTGAGGCCCAGGCCGGGCTGGTAGAGCTGGCCAACTTTGAATTGCGCTGTCGCCTGCGTCGGGTCCGGGATCATCGTGAAGTTGACCTCGTCGACGAAGGGGCGCTTGAGGCCGCCGTCCT
>CAZNHI010000332.1:0-3506 GCA_964572535.1 uncultured Dehalococcoidia bacterium | reverse complement strand
GGGCGCTATTGTCCATGCGCATCCGTAGGGGCGCACGGCCGTGCGCCCCTACGCCACGACCTATGTCTAAGCCCCGATGCCCCAGGGTTCAGCCCGGGTATCGAGGCCCACGACATCGACGGCCGCAAAGTCACCCTGACGGTAGCGAAGGTCTAACAACGCGCTCCCCGCCCAGTCCCCTCTCCCTCAGGGAGAGGTTAGGGTGAGGGCGGACCCACCGTCAACCGCAGGGCCTCGTCCTTCCTGCACACACTACGTAGGGGCGGACGGCCGTGCGCCCCTACGCCACGCCCGCTGTCTCCGGCCCTACGCCACGCCCGTCACCTGCGCCCTCGGCGTCCTCCAATCTCCCGGACGCCGAGCGCCCCGATGCCCCGGGGTTCAGCCCGGGGTATCGAATCTCCCGTCTGCCACTACTCCCACCGCCACGAAAAACGCCCCGTCTGCACGGGGCGCTTCGTTTGTCGGGTCGCCTGCCGTTGGCTAGACGCCGTCCTCATCGATACACGGCGCGTATGGCTCTATCGTCATGCGCTGTCGCCCCACCACGTCGATTCCGCCGGGCGCGATTGCCTGGATTACCGGCAGGACGAACTTGTGCCTGTACGTCACCGTCACCTCTATCTGGTCGCACTCCTTGCCCGTCTCGTCGGGGTACGCGGTGATCCAGTCCTTCGTGTCTTGGTCGAAGTCCCAGGCCGTGGTCTCCACGCTCAGGTTTGGCGATACGCCGCTATCGCCCGCATCGGTGAGGCCGCTAGTGGCGTGCTTGGCCTCGTAGATGATGCAAGCGTCGCGGTCTGCGGCTCCGTCACAGCTATTACGGCCCGTGATCGCGTAGCGCGCCGATTCTCGCGAGGCATGCTGCACGGTCTCCCAGCTCTGGAACAGACGCGCCAGGTCAAACACGCCGAAGGTCAGGAAGAAGAACGCAACCGACACCAGCCCGAACTCGACCAACGCCTGGCCGCGCTCGCCCCAGGTGCCGAAGCCCCGCCTTCTCCCGAACAGTCCCTTTTTCATAGCTTCCTGTCTTCCGTGCCTATTCGATCAGACGGTGGGCGATCTGGTTCGCGATCTGCGTGAAGATGGCCCCGAGCTCGCTTTCGTCGCTGGCGTAGAAGTAATGGTCCAGCGAGTCCTCAGTGTTCGAAGCGATGCACTTCAGCAGGCGGTGGTTAGCCGTGCCTTCGTTGGTGTTGTTGCCTATCGGCCCCGTAGGGCTGTCGTTGACCGCATTGCAGTCTGCCGTGTCCTCGTCGTTGTACACCGTCGTGTTGTCCAGGTTGCAGCCCGCGATGCCACCCGCGAAGGCCACGACGAAGATCTCGACACCCTGCTGTTTGATCGCGCGGGCCAGCCGTAGCGTCCGGACGTCAATCTGGCGCTCCCTGGGCGTGTTCGTCTGGCTGACACACGTGGTCGGGCTGCTGCCGTCGTTTCCATTCAGGAAGCCGTTCTGGCTGTCTGTATTGATGCTTATCGAGTCGAGATAAACGATGTCGCCCGTATCGTCCAGGTTGACGCCATCGAAGCGCACGTAGACCGTTGGCTGCCCGCCGAATGCGTCCAGGCTAAACGAATACCCGATGGAGCCGCTGCCGCTTATGGTGCCAACAGTCGTCCAGGTCGTGCCGTTTGAACTCGCCCGCACCAGGACGGTGTCGCCGGATTCGAGGGAAACCCTGTTGGCATTGAACGTTAGATCGGCGCTGGGCACGGTGGTGAAGTCGAAGGTGCGCGTGATCATGTCGCTCGGCCCCCTGAGACGGGCGTGCTTTGTGCCAGCCTGAGGAGCGGGACTACCGCCTGTGATGACCGCTGGTGCGCCGGAGGTTGTCCAACTGGTGGCCAGCCAGCCTGTGCCGCCTTGCCACGCCGTTGGGTCCTCGAAGCCGTCGCTGATCAGCGAAGTGCCGATGGCGCCGGTGCCGTTTAGGCAGGGCGTGTTGCTCGGCGACGTGTTCCAGGGGTTGCTGCAGCTGTTGTAAGGCTGGCAGGGGTACTCGGAACTGCCGATCACCGTGCCCTGCGGCGTCGAGGCGGAGTTCAGCGGCGAATTGTCGTCGCCCTGCGGCGCAGTGTACGTGTTGTTGCCTGGGTAGTAGTTGTCACCGTCAGACAGGATGATCATGTACTGGCTGTTGCCGGGGTACGTGATGTCGTTGTTGTGGTTGCCGGCGCCGCTGATGATGTTGTAGCCCATTGCCAGGCCCGTGCACACGTTCGTGCCGACGTTGCCGCCGCCGCCCTGGATGGCGTTGATCACCGTTTCCAGCGTGGTGTTGTTCGATGTCAGGTTCGTCTTCCAGGTGGTCTGGTTGACGCAGTCGGTGTGCGGCCCGGGGCTTTTGTAGCAGCCGCGGAAGGCGGTGGCGCCAACCACGACGTTGCCCTGCGGGTTAGTGCCCAGCAGGATGTTCTTGAACGTGATCGCAGCCGCCTTGGCCTGCGTGATTGGGTTGCCGGCCATCGAAGGCGTGGCGTCCAGTACCAGTACGGCGTCCAGGTACTGCGTGCCGAAGCCGGCCTTGGCGTGCGCATTGACGCTGGCGGTCTGAATCCCCAGGACTGACAGGAAGATCATGTTGATCGTCTTGTCCGCGTCCACGGTCATTTCGTTCGCGGCGGGGTTTGCCCACGCCACGCGCGTCACACCGGAGCCTGGCTCGTTCTGGTCGAAGTACCACTCCGCCTTGTCTTCAGCGTCGGTGAGGCCCTGGGCCGTGCCGTCGAATTCGAGAATGCCCGAGAGCGCTGCCGAGTCCACGGCGCGTCCCAGTTCGACGCGCGTCACGTAGAGACGGCCGACGTCAACCGCCAGGCCGACGATGCCGAACATCACAATCGTAGCCAGGCCCACCATAAGGATGATCTGGCCACGTTCGCGCAGTCCGCGCGCTTCCGTAGAACTCAACTTCTGCCCGACGCGATCTGTCTTCACGCTAAGCCCTCGATTGCTGATTTTCTTAGCCACTGGTATTGGCGATCCTGATCTTCGTGTGGGAGCACATCGTGATCGGCCCATCGCCGACACCGGGGACTCCCAGAATCATCGTGTGGTCGTAGCAGACCTTCACGTCCATCCACTTCTCGGAGGCGCTGATCACCTGAGTCGTGATGCAGATGCCCGGGTCGCTGTTGCCGCAGTTGTCCGGGGAGGTAGGGATTGGCGCGTTCTCGAGACGCGCGGTCTCCTTGACCACCAGGTTTCTTAGCGCAATCTTGGCCGGATCGCTGGAGCCAAACTGGGAACCCAGGCGCGCGGAGTCGCGCGCGGCGGCGACGATCGTCATGTATGAGTTGAAAGCGTGCCCCATCTCCACGAGACCGAGCAGCAGCACGATCAAGAGCGGCGCCGTCAGCGCAAACTCGATCATGCTTTGTCCGCGTTCCTTGCGACGGTGTTTACTGGTCGTCCTTGACTCTGCCGAGGTTCTGGCGAGTCTTAACATAGAACTGCTTCAATCTTCCTAACGCAGCTTGCGGAGGAAACATTACGGGGA
>CAZNHI010000331.1:0-3508 GCA_964572535.1 uncultured Dehalococcoidia bacterium | reverse complement strand
GCGGACGGCCAAGTACAACCGGCTGCTGCGCATCGAGGCGGAGCTGGGGGCTCGGGGGCGGTACGCGGGTGGTAGCATGCTGTCGCAGAGGAGATAGCGACGATGTTCAGTGAGTACGTGGCGAAGGCCATGACCCAAGCCCTCTACGAGTTGATCGAAGATGGAACGTACTTCGGTGAAATTCCGGGTTTTGATGGCGTCTGGGGAAATGGTGCTACGCTAGAAGAGTGCCGCAAGGATCTGATCGAGGCCCTGGAGGGGTGGCTAATCCTGGGTCTCTGGATGAATGACGAGAATCTCCCCAAGCTGGGCAAGCTCGACCTGGTTCCGCGTAAGGCGCGCGCTTCTCGAAGAGATGAATCCCCTTCCCCACCGCGAGCTCAAAAGGCGTCTTAGGCTCCTGGGCTTCGAGGGGCCGTACCCGGCCAGGGGGCATCTCTACATGCTCCGGGAAGGGCGTCGCCTGACAATCCCAAATCCACACGGTTCGGCGATCTCCGGGGCACTTGTGGCGAGAGTCCTTAAGCAGGCGCGCGTCTCTGAAGAACAGTGGGAGAGCGTGCGGTGACGAATCGGCGCAGGCAGCGCGTTGCACGCATCCGGCCGCCGTCGCAGTTCGTATTGCCGTCGCGGCCGCCGGAGTCTGCCGGCGAGCAGACGCTGGACGCGTACCGTCAGGCGCGGTTCATCCTGGGCAACGACATCGAGTTGTTCGGCGAGATGATGGACCTGCAGCTAGGGCTGGTGGAAGACGCGAACCCCGGGACCTCGTCGCAGTACCGCACGCCGGAGCTGGCCGCGATCTCGGCGTTGTGGTCGCGGGCGTACATGGCGCTGGCGGACGCGATGCTGCTGGTGTCGCGCGGCTCCTACGCCTCGACACTGCCACTGGTGCGCGCGGCCTGCGAGCTGATCGCGGCGGAGGAGGGGCTGCGCGCGGGCGAGATGGACCAGCACCACGAATGGCTGTCGAGCACGCTGCGGCCGGACGAGAAGCACAAGGCCTTCGAGTTCCAGATCGGGCGTTATTTCGCGGGCGGGGTTTTGTTCAGCGATGACGTGCTAAGGGGCGTCTACCGGCCAGCCGGCGACCTGGGCAGGCCGGCCTTCGGGGCGAGCCTGCTGCTGGTGGGGCCGGAATCGAGCAACACGCGGTTGGCGGTGAGCTTCGCGGACCCGTCGTTTCACCAGGGTTGGGCGGAGATCACGCTGGGCTGGCTGCTGGCGCTTTCGGCGCGGCAGATCAAGGTTGTCATGGACGCGGAGGGTATTTTCCCGGTAGCGGCGGCGCGGCGCCAGGCATACGAGCGTCTGCAGAAGCGCGTCGATGAGGCGCTAGCGAAGCGGGAGCGCTGCCGCATCGAGGAGATCGTGGACGGGTACAACCGGCGCTACCTGGTGCAGAACTTCCGGCGCAGCTCCGGCGGGTCGCCGAAGCGCATTTTGCTCTAAGACCCAGCGGCTACTAAGGCGCGGGGGATTCCGGTCGAAACTACCTAGGTGACTACCTTAACTAAACTGAGCTGGAACGCGCTTGCAGTACCGTGGCAGAGCTGCATCGAGGAGGCCTGGCTAGCGTATCGCGAGGGCTCTGTGCCGGTCGGCGCCGTGGTCGTGGACGCGCAGGGCAGGATCGTGGCGACGGGACGCAACCGCCGTGACGGCGCTGACGGCGACGCCGAGGTTCATGGTCGCGCGTTGGCGCACGCTGAGTTGAACGCGCTATTTCAGGCCAGCGCTGAGCACGGGGACCTGCGAGGCTTCTCGCTGTACTGCAGCCTGGAGCCGTGTCCGCTGTGCACAGGAGCGCTGGCGATGGCGCACGTGGCGCAGGTGCAGTTCGCGGCGCGCGACCTGTGGGCCGGCAGCCTGGGCCTGCTGGAAGCGAGCGCTTTCCTGCGGTCGCGGCAGATCGAGGTCGTGGGACCGTCCGACAGCAGGCTCGAAGAGGTCATGCTGGCGCTGAACGTCGATTTCTGGCTGAGACAGCCGTCGCCGGCCGCGCGCAAGCTCGTGGAGCTGTGGCGGGTCGCCTTCCCGGCGGCGGTTGAGCTGGGAGAGCGGGCGTACGCGAACGGCACGCTGCAGATCGCGGCCCGCGAGGCGCTGCCGGCGCGGGAGATGCTGGCGAGTCTCGACTCAACCACGGTCTCCCGCAGGTCTGTCGCCTGAGATCAGACTCTATTCCGAGATAGTCCAGCCGATACTCCTCTAAGGAGAGGCTTGGCATGCCGCCGTGCTCCAACAATGCGCTCCGGAGGCCTCAAGAGTGAAGCTCGGGCTGATCGTCCTCGGCATGCTCGTGCTGACGCTGTCGTGTTCCCGCGAAGAACCGCTGCAAACCAGTTCTCGTCTGCCCCTGACCTCGCTGCTGGAGATGATGCTCCTGCCGCGCGAGGAGCTGAAGGAGATACCCAATCTCGACGCGTTCGAGGAGTTTCACGGGCTTGGGACCTACCCTGAGTTCGAAATCGGCGAGTTCGACGTGATGCCAAACAGGATGCGCGAAGAGGGATGGAGTGTGGGACTGCATCAGGGCTACTCGAACCCGGAGGCGCAGGGTGGGGGAAGCATTCTGGCCTTTTCCTTCTCGATAGACGCCTATGCCGATCACGGAGGCGCGAAGCGCATCCTGGACGCAATGCACAACACCCTCCTTAAGCACCTTGACTACACGCCGAGTTGCTGACACCGGTGAAATGACGACAGCGACGTCAGCAGGGGGAGGCCGGGCGGTAGGGGAGTCGGCGTTAGCCGGGGCGCCGCATCCAGTCGCCGGGTGAGGACAAGGTCTCGAAGCCGTACTGCGCGTAGAGACCGTGGGCGTCGCGCGTGACCAGCACCAGCCGTACGCCCGCCAGATCAGGCGACCCGACAACTGCCTGCATCAGTGCCTTGCCGAGACCGGCTCCCCGATGTCCTGGATCGATGACGACATCTGCGACCCAGCCAAAGGTTGCGTAATCGGTGACCACCCGCGCCAGGCCAACCTGCAGGCCGTCGACCTTGCGCAATACGCTGAAGCAGAGAGAGCCTGCGATCGACCGCTCGATAACGTCGAGCGGCCGGTCTGCTGCCCAGTAGGAGTCGCGCAGCAGGGCTTCGACGCGATCGAGGTCAAGGCGGGTTTTGTCCGTGGTTATTTCATACAGGCCGAGGTCGATGACGTGTGGGCTGGGCACGCTAGGAGGCGGCGACGCCCTCGTACTGTTCCCAGCCCGGGATGAACTTACGCCAGTCCGACTGGTTCTCCAGGTAGTGGTAGAAGATGTAGTAGGAAGAGGCCGGCGGCCGGTGCGGCACGCTGAGCAGGTCCATGCGCGCTTCCAGCGGCGTGTGGCCGGCCTTGCGGTGGTTGCAGCCACGGCAGGCTGAGACCAGGTTCTCCCAGGTGTGGCGCCCGCCGGCGTGCCGCGGCACCACGTGATCGATGGTGAGGTCATGGGTTTGCTTGCCGCAGTACTGGCAGGTGTAGCGGTCGCGGACGAAGACTTCGCGGCGGGGGAGG
>CAZNHI010000330.1:0-3520 GCA_964572535.1 uncultured Dehalococcoidia bacterium | reverse complement strand
AGTTGAAGCCTCGCCGCCCGCCGATATCGTGGCGCCCACGGTCGCCGCGGATGCCCCGGTGGTTTTCGGCAGCGTCAGCATGCTCACCAACACCGCCCGCGAGTTCGTTCAGCTCGACGTGGAGGCCTGCACACCCGGCGCCGGCAGCGTCGACGTGCGGCAAGGCAAGGTCAACTTCGAAATGCTCGGCCGTGACGGCTCAGACTGCCGCCTCGACTACGGCGCCAACATCGATGATGCCAACCCGCAGGGCATCTGGACTGCCACCTGCGCCATCCCCGCCAGGCTCGGCAAGATCAAGCTCACCACCCTCGACGACGGCGCCGACTTCTCACCCATCGCCCCCTACTGCAGCGAAGACTGAACCAGCGAAGCTCCGCAACAACATAGGGCCCAGCATGCTGGGCCCCTACGTCTGATTCGCATCTGGCCCCTCCTTCTCCCCTACGCTTCTTCCTCGCGCCGCCTCAGGATCACCCGCGCCCGCCGGATCGCCTGCGATACGCGACGCGGCGCCGTGCCCCCCGGCACGTCCCGCGCCCGCAGCGACGTCCACACGTTCACCGCCAGCACGTCCTCTTCGAACAGCTCGGAATGCTCCTTGAATTCCTCGAGCGTCAGCTGCCGTAGCTCCTTGTGCCGCGACTCGCAGTAGAAGACCAGGCGACCCACCACCGCGTGCGCCTCGCGGAACGGCATTCCCTTCATGGTCAGGTAGTCGGCCAGGTCCGTCGCCAGCAGGAATCCCCCGGCAGAACGCCGCGTCTGCACCGACCGGAACTTCAGCTGCGATACCATGTCTGCCAGGATGTTCAGCGTCGCGTTCAGCGTGTCGTGCGTGACGAACAGCGGCTCCTTGTCCTCCTGGAGGTCGCGGTTGTAGGCCAGCGGCAGGCCCTTCAACGTCGTCAGCAGTGAGATTAGCGACCCGAACACCTTGCCGCTGCGCCCCCGCGCCAGCTCCAGCACGTCCGGGTTCTTCTTCTGGGGCATGATGCTCGAACCAGTCGCGAAGGCGTCCGGCAGCTCCACGAAGCCGAACTCCGCCGTGGACCACAGGATGATGTCCTCCGCCAGGCGCGAGATGTGCATCATCGCGATCGACGACGCCGCCAGGTACTCGACCACGAAGTCGCGGTCGGACACGGCGTCGATACTATTTGCCGAGATCGCGCTGAATTCCAGCTCGCGCGCCACCGCCTCGCGGTCGATGTTGTACGGCACGCCCGCCAGGGCGCCGGAGCCCAGCGGCAGCACGTCGGTGCGCGCGTAGCAGTCCGCCATGCGCCCGATGTCGCGTTCGAGCATCTCGAAGTAGGCCAGCAGGTGGTGCGCCAGCAGCACGGGTTGCGCCCGCTGCAGATGCGTGTAGCCCGGCATCACCACGCGCCGGTTCTCCGAAGCCAGCTCCACCAGCGCAATCTGCACGTCGTGCAGCGACGCGATGCTCTCCGCAATCGCTTCCTTGAGCCACATGCGCAGGTCCGTGACCACCTGGTCGTTGCGCGATCGCGCCGTGTGCAGCCGTCCCGCCGCCGCGCCGACGATCTGACCCAGCCGCACCTCGACGTTCATGTGCACGTCTTCCAGGTGCTCGTCCATGACGAAGCGGCCCTGTTCGATCTCTTCGCGCACCTGCAACAGCCCGGCCATGATCTCCTCGCCATCGGCGGCCGGGATGATCCCCTGCTGCGTCAGCATGCGCGCGTGGGCAATCGACCCGCGCACGTCCTCGAGGGCGATGCGACGGTCAACCGTCAGCGACGACGTATACGCGTCGACGATCGGACTGGTGGCTTGCTGGAAGCGGCCGGCCCACGGCTTATCGGCCGCTGCGGGGTTGGGCTCCTGCGTCACGGCCCCATAGTACCCAGACGCGCCAACCCGCGCCACCATCTATGTCCACCCGCATGCCACCTTCAGGGGGTTTGGGGCGCAGCCCCATCTTTCAACACGGGAGAGGGGTTGGGGGTGAGGTCTCCCACGCCCATCGCCAGACCAAGCCTCAACGTCCGTGCCTAAGCTCCGGCCTTCAGGCCGGAGTGGCGGCTCTGCTACCCTATCCCCATGCCCAAGACCGAATCCTTCGACATCAGTACCGGCGTCGACCTCCAGGAGGTCGATAACGCCCTCAACCAGACGCGGCAGGAGCTGCAGCACCGCTTCGACTTCAAGAACGTCCTCACCGAGATCGACTTCGACCGTCCCGGCGCCAAGCTCACCATCCACACCGCCGACGACTTCAAGCTCGAATCGATCTGGCAGGTCCTGGAGCAGCGCTTCCGCGCCCGCAAGGTCCCGCTCAAGAACCTCCAGCGTGGCAACGTCGAAAAGGCCGCCGGTAGCACGGTACGCCAGGAGATCAAACTCGCCCAATCGATCGACGCCGACACGGCGCGCAAGATCGTCAAATTCATCAAGGACAAGGGTTTCAAGAAGGTCCAAACCCAGATCCAGGGCGACGAGGTCCGCGTCACCGCCCCCAGCCGCGACGACCTTCAGGCCGTGATCAAGGACCTGCGCGACGAAGACTGGGGCATCGAGCTGACCTTCGGCAACTACCGCTAGAGAAGCGGTCAGCAGTCAGCTAACAGCGAGCCACGGTCCTTTGCACCATTGCGAGCCATCTGTCCGGCACACGACGGTTTAGTTTGTCGTTGCAGGCCATTCCCGCCGCAGCCCCCATAATCTGTCATTGCGAGCCATCCCGCCGCAGCGGGAGGCGAAGCAACCTCGTCGCCTTGTCTGGGAAGACACTCCGTCAGCCGCCTTGGCAGCCTCCAGCGTTACACCCGTTCGTCCTGAGCCGAGTCGAAGGACACGAACCTTGACCACGAAACTCTGAGCTCCCCTCTCCGTCGACGGAGAGGGGCTGGGGGTGAGGTCAGCCCCGCGCATAAACAAAAGAGGCCCCGGGCTGCCCCGAGGCCTCTTACTTCTGGCTTCTTGCCTCTGGCCTTTAAGCGCCCTGCACGTCCTCAGACGACACCTTCAGACGCCGCGCCTCTACCGCCTGAGCCAGCTGCTCCAGCAGCGGCTCCGAGTCGTCCCAGGCGATGCAGGCGTCCGTGATGCTCATGCCGTACTCCAGCGGCTGGCCCGGCACCAGATCCTGGCGCCCCGCCTTGAGGTGGCTCTCTACCATCACGCCGAAGATGCGCGGGTCACCCTTCGCGATTTGTCCCGCGACGTTGGCGCCCACCTCGATCTGCTTCTGGTGCTGCTTCGAGCTGTTGCTGTGGCTGAAATCGATCATGATGCGCTGCGGCAGGCCGGCGTCCGCCAGCGTCTTCGCCGCCGCATTGACGCTCGCCTCGTCGTAATTGGGCTCCTTGCCGCCGCGCAAGATCACATGGCAGTCCTCGTTGCCCTTCGTCTCGACGATCGCCGAATGACCGCCCTTGGTCACTGACAGGAAGTGGTGCGGCTGCTGCGCCGCTCGCATCGCGTCCACGGCGATGCGCACGTTGCCGTCCGTGCCGTTCTTGAAGCCGACGGCGCACGAGAGGCCGGACGCCAG
>CAZNHI010000329.1:0-3548 GCA_964572535.1 uncultured Dehalococcoidia bacterium | reverse complement strand
CCTCCAGACTCTACGAAAGTCGTTCAGGTCTGAAGGAATGCCAGCAGATCGGCGTTGAGCTGGTCCTTGTGCGTGTCCGTCAGGCCGTGGGGTGCGCCTGGATAGACCTTTAGCGTCGCGCCCTTGACGAGCTCCGCTGAGGCGAGGGCCGCGGCGCCGATCGGCACGATCTGGTCGTCGTCTCCGTGAAGGATCAGGGTCGGCACGTCGAACTTCTTGAGGTCGTCGGTGAAGTCCGTCTCAGAGAAGGCCTTGATGCAATCGAGCGCATTCTTATGGCCGGATTGCATCCCCTGGAGCCAAAACGAGTCGATCATGCCCTGTGAGACCTTGGCCCCGGGCCTGTTAAAACCGAAGAACGGGCCACTCGCGAGATCCTTGTAGAGCTGCGAGCGGTCGGCGATTGAGCCGGCGCGCAGGCCGTCGAACACCTCGATCGGCAGGCCGCCGGGATTGGCAGCCGTCTTCAACATCAGTGGCGGGACTGCGGAGATCAGCGCGGCCTTGGCAAGACGTTCTGTGCCGTGATGCCCGATGTAACGGGCTACTTCACCGCCACCCGTGGAGAAGCCAATCAGGACGGCGTCCTGCAAGTCGAGCTCTTCGATGAGCGTGGCCAAGTCGTCGGCATAGGTGTCCATGTCGTTGCCGCCCCAGGGCTGGGATGACCGGCCATGGCCGCGGCGGTCGTGAGCGATGCAGCGATAGCCGTTGGATGCCAGGAAGAGCATCTGGGCCTCCCAACTATCGGCATCGAGCGGCCAACCGTGGCTGAACACAACGGGCTGTCCTGTTCCCCAGTCCTTGTAATAGATCTGCGTGCCGTCATTGGTTGAGATCGTGCTTGCCCTTGTGGTTCCCGTGTTCACTCCTGCAACTCCTTCATCTTTGCTTGTGGGTTCTGTGGGTTTCCCGAACTTCATTGCAACATTCATGTTCTGAGAGGGCCGGCGTGAGTCGACCGCCCGAACGACAGATCCTGACCGCCATGGCTGCACAACTCCTCGTCGCGACTGCCCGCGTTACTGCCCAGCAGGTATCACGCCCAGCTGACGCATGAAGTCTAAGTTATCGAAGACTTCCCATTCCTCGACGATCTTGCCGCCAGCTATTCGGCAGATGTTATGGATGATTATCGTAGCGCTTCTCCCCCGTAGGCGGCATGACCATCAGCTCACCGCTGTTGGTGCCGCTGGCTCGGGCGCGTGAGACTCTCAAACATGGTCGCGAGGGTGGTAAGCAGCCGCGAAACGCGTCTCACTTCGCCACAGCCAAGCTAAGCAGCGCTTGGTGACACTATCGCCTGATCGTGTAACCACGCCTTTACCGTGCCCAAGCAGGAACAGGCTCGCTCGCGCAAGATGCAGCCGAGAGGTGAAGTAAATCGGCCCTCAAAGAATGGCCAGCTTCCGGGTAGGGCTCTGACTACTCATAGTTCTCACCGAGGTCGTCGAGGCCTGCTTTGGCCAGGTGCCCGGGGGACATCACCGGGTGAAACTGCATCGATGCATTGAACAGCAGGAACAGGGGATCCGCTATAGCTAGTATGCGTGAAGGGTCGGGTACGTCTGCAACAAGCGTGCACCCACACTTCCTTTCAGCTTTCCATATAGACGGTGCTGGACTCCCGACCTTTCTTTTCAACGTATGCCGCCAGCAACCAGACGAGATTGTCAGCATAAGTAAGCGGCGTTCCGGGCGGTGTGGCCTCGAGTCCGAGGACTGAGTACCGCAAGTAGGTAGCCAAGTCCTGTGCTTGACGCCCCAGGAGTTGTTGCAGTTGCCTGACTTCCATTTCAATCCGTGGTGGTGGGGTCGGACACCAACGGTGGAACAGCCTTTGTATGTGACGGTCCGGCTTGAACGCACCCCAATGGAGATTCCGAAGGAACTCGCTCGCCAGCACATAGCCCATTCCGGGAAGCTTTCGTCCGTCGAGAAGAAGCTGATCCCGGTACGTCTGGACAAATCCAGGCGTGTTCCTGGTCACCGTTCCGGCCAAAGCGCCAACCATTAGGAGGGGAAGGTGAGACTCCGGGACGGCATGCCCAAGCTTCTCTATCGCATGATTTCGAAGTTCCAAGGCAAGCTGACGAATCCCATCCGAGTAGAAATCGCTTCGGTCTAGAAGAGTGGCCCAGTCAAGTATGGCTCGTGCATCTGACGTACCCGATAGCCCCGGCAAGCACGCTTGGACATCGCGCAACACGAGGCCGGGTGACGACGCGCTCCGCAGAGGCAGTGTGCCTCGCCCGAAAGCGTCGTGAGTAAACGAGGGGCTGTAGCCACCGAGCAATTCGCTGAGCCGGGGTTCGGAGAGAAGAAAAGTCGCCCACGTTCGATTGTTGCTCGCAAGTGCATAGACAGCCGCCTTAAACACGGCCTCGTTGCTAAGCTTCTGCTCCCCTGGGCTACTAGCGACGCCCTGGTCGAATCGCCCGATGACAACATCTGCGAATTGATCGGGCGTGCGCGGCTCCGTGGTGATTCCATAGTCCTGAAGAATGCGTGCTCGCACTGCATGGTCTTCGTACAGCCGGCGCTTGATGACATCCAGAAGAAGCTGCATCGCCGATCATCCTATCAGAGGGTGCGGAAATGGGGTCGACGTCCCACGATGAAGTCACAGTGTGCCCTTGCGGCTCTCGCATTCAACGTCACGTTAGCCCTTATTTGCTCTCATTACGCCTCAAGACGCGCATCTGTAACGCTTTCGTGACGGACACCCGCTCAAGCTAGCGGCACAAGATCCCGCAAGAGCCTGCGTCCGCAAGTGGATGACATCCGTCGCCTCGTTCGCCAGGCTCCGGTGTCTCGTAGCGGGCAGCTACCAACTAGGTTCGTTTTCAGTCTCACGGAGGACCACCATGTCCATGGAAGCCATACCCGCCAATAACGTCGTCGCACTCGTCAAGGATTCAGCAACGGGCTCTGCGGTGTCAGCCGCGTTCATCGCGGACGGACTGGAGACACCGCTCGTTGTCTCCAACGAGATGGTAGGCCAGCGCCTGTCTGCCAAAAGCGGCATCGTCGACCGCACCTTGCAGACTCTGTTCGGTTCGCTCAGCGAACAAGGCGACTACCTCACGCAATACGAGGAGGCTGCGCGCAATGGGCAGACGGTCGTCGCGGTGAAAGTAAACAGCGATGACGAGATGCGACGCGCGGCCGTCATCCTTGAGAAACACGGTGCCATGGACGTGCGTTTCTTCGGACGTCTCGCGGTCACCGACCTGACTCCAGAAAGCAATCCGTCAGCGGCCTCCACCTAACTCGCTAAGGTCTCGCTGGAGTTTGCGTGTCGGCCTTAAGCCAGATCGCTATCTTGGCGTCGATTATTGGGAAATCTTAGGCTGTGGCTTGCCGCGTTTGCTCCTTTCTCCAGCTTTCGCGGCAAAGCACGTCCCGATCTACGATGCTTGGCATCGGGCGGATGGCTGGCCGCACTGGTTTGCCCAATTCCAAAGCCGACGTCGTGCAGATCAAGCCATAATGTCACCGCGTCTGTGGGATACTCGGCGCGAGTTGTTCTCTCACTTCCGGAAGCT
>CAZNHI010000328.1:0-3550 GCA_964572535.1 uncultured Dehalococcoidia bacterium | reverse complement strand
CCGCCACGAGCGGTACGAGCGCAACTACTTCGGCGACCACGAGGCGATTCGCTTCCAGACGCTGTTCGCCGCCGAGGGCTCCGGCGCCGCCGCCCGCTACCGCGGCTTCGCCGAGCAGTGCATGGCCGAATACGACCTCAACGGCTGGACCGTCCCGGACCTGATCAACCCGAACGACGTCAGCGTGATCATGAAAGGCGTGGGCGCTTAGCTACTTCAGCGGCACCTGTTTGACCTGGTGCGCCTGCAGCGCCGGTAGCACCTCCCTGCCGAAGCGCTGCACCTGGTGCATGAACATCTCGTGCGGCATCACGCCGCGGTTCAGGCTGACCAGCACCGTGCTCGCCCCCGCCTCGTCGGCGGACTCGATGATCCGGCGCGTCACCTCGTCCGGAGGTCCCCAGGGCTGCGTCTCAGCGTTGCGCGCGATCTGCTCCATCGTTATGTCACGATAGTCTTCCCGCGAGCGCGCCACCGCCGGCAGGTTCTCCGGCCGGACGTAGTCGAACGAAGACGAGGTCAGGTAGCCGGTGTCGCGCTGCAGGTTGGCCTCGGTGATGTTGCCGTGGCTGAACAGCGTCTGGTTGAAGTACAGTGCATGCGGCCCAGCTTCCTCCACGGCCTGCTGCTTGCTGTCCGCCACGTAGGCCTGGGCCTGAATAATCAGGTGATCCGGCGTAATCGAGTGTCCGGCTGCCGCGAGGCACTTCGCGTAATGCCGGATGACGTCCTCGCGCAGGCCACGACTACCGGCGCCGGGCGTGATCGGCAGGTTGCGCGCCGCGGCCCACTCGATCGTCTCTTTGCTGCTGGTCACGGGGATCCAGACCGGGGGGCGTGGCTGCTGCAGCGGCCGCGGCCACAACGCCACGTTCTTGTAGGACCAGAACTTGCCTTCGTAGGAGAACACCTCTTCCGTCCACGCCCGCTCGATGATCTCCCATGCTTCCTCGAATCGCGCCCGCGATTGCGTCTGGGGCACGCCGTACACCTCGTGCTCGCGCGGGATGCCACGCGCAAAGCCGCTGATGATGCGACCGTTGGACATGCAGTCGAGCATCGCCAGCTCCTCGGCCACGCGCAGCGGGTCGTGGATTGGCAGCAGGTTGCCGTAGATCAGCAGCTTCAGGTTCTTGGTGCGCTGCGAAGCCGCCGCCGCCAGCAGGTTCGGCGAGTTCATCAGCCCGTACGGCGACGTGTGGTGCTCGTTGAAGCCCACACCGTCGAAGCCCAGGCGGTCCATCTCCTCCCAGACCTGGAGGTGCTCCTCGTACGTCCGGGCCGCCACCCCCGGCTTGAAGTACTGCTTACCCAGCGGCCACGGCAGCTCCTTCCCTACCTTCAGGTGGCCCAGCTCTTCGCCGTAGGGCAGCAGATCGAAACAGAAGACCTTCATGGCATCGCCTCGCCTCAGAATGCAGCGCATCGCCGCCGGGTCGGAGTATTCGGCCCTTACCGCAACCTGTCAACGCCTGAGACTCGATACCGATATATCATCGAAGGACGATGGGCAAACCGCTGCTACGGCTCGGTGTCATTTCACTTCCCGCGCTGCTCCTGCTCAGCAGCCTCGCGGCGCTGCTGATGTCAATTCCCGCCTGGGGGGCAGGCAACCATGCAGGCCTGTCGACCTGGATGCCGCCCGCGGCGGGGATCGTTATCGGCCTGCCGGGCGCCGCGATCGCCGGCGTCTGCCTGCGCGCCGTCCTGCGCAGTACGCGAGCCGCCTTCAGCGTCACGCCACTTCTGCTGGTCTTCGGACTCCTCACGTTGCCAATCGCGATCGTCACCGAGACTGCCGTCGCCGCCGGCGTCGCCAACCCCGCAACCTACGACCGCCTCCTGGAACCGGACACCGGCCAGCCGCCTCGCCTCAGCTTCGAAGCTCCGCCGGACGGACCGGTCTCTCCGGAGGGATTCATGGCCGGGACAGTGGTCATCGCCCTGTTCCTCAACGGTGTCGTCGCCATCGCTGCCGTCACCTACGTCAGCGCGATCAACGTCGACGGCACCGGGCGATTCGAGCGCCAACCCGGCGAGTACGACGCAATCGCGGAGCTGATTAATGGCCGGCGCGGCCCGCGTGCTCCCCAACCCTGATACCCGGACGTAGGGTGTTTCCCTGCTGTTGCACCCGGAAACCGGTGTCCTACAATGACTATCCCTGATCGTTCGCCAGCGGCGTTCGTCAGGCGCCGCCTGCGCCCCTTTAGGGGGTATGGGGGTAACCTCGATGTTCAATGCAGCAGGGCCGGGAGGTTCTCGTCATGCCTAGACCGCTGTGGAAGGGCGCCATCAGCTTCGGGATGGTCAGCATCCCGATCAAGCTCTACACCGCCACCGAAGAGAAAGACGTGCGCTTCAACATGCTCCACAAGGCGGACATGTCGCGCGTCAAGCAGAAACTGTTCTGCGCCGAAGAGGACGTCGAGATCGACCGCTCGGCCGAAGTGATCAAGGGCTACGAGATCACACCCGGCAACTACGTCGTCATGGAAGACGAAGACTTCGAGAAGGTCAACGTAGCCTCAACCCACACGATCGATATCAAGAGCTTCGTCAGCCTCGCAGACATCGATCCCATCCTCTACCAGAAGACCTACTACCTGGAGCCGGAGGAGATCGGCCAGAAGCCGTTTGCGCTGCTCATGGCCGCCCTGCGCGAGACCAACCGCGTCGCCATCGCCAAGGTGACGTTGCGCCAGAAGGAGCAGCTCTGCTCTTTGCGCCTTTACGGCAACACCATCGCGCTGGAGACGATGTTCTACGCCGACGAGGTCCGCTCGACTTCTGAAATCTCCGTCCCGGGCGAGGACGTCCTGGTCACCGAACGTGACCTGGCCATGGCGCGCTCTCTGGTCGAAATGCTGTCCGATGAGTTGGACTTCGAGCAGTTCAAGGACGAGTACCGCGAGGCTCTGCTCGAGATCATCAGCAAGAAGGCCGAAGGCCAGGTCATCGAAGCGCCGGTCCCGGCCGCCGCCAAGATCACCGACCTCACGGAAGCCCTGCGCGCCAGCGTGGAAGAGATACGCAAGCGCAAGGCCGCGGACGCCGAAGAGACTCCGGCCCGCCGTAGCCGAGCCAAGAGCGCCTAATTCGGGCAACGCCGGCACATCGAGGGGCGCCACCTGGCGCCCCTTTCTTCTTGCCCCAAAGCCCCGGACTGCTGCTAAACTCGCTTCGCTTGGCCAGACTGCGGCCTGCGCTCCTCCGAGCGGTCACGACCCGCACTACGAGTTCCAGACTAGTTCACGCGCGAGGTCAAAAATGAGGCTGCAGGGACAGAACGCGATCATTACCGGTGGGGCGCAGGGCATTGGCCGGGCCACCGCCATTGCCTTCGCGAAAGAGGGCGCCAACGTCGCACTGCTCGACATCAACGGCCCCGGCGCCGAGAAAATCGCCGCCGAGGCCGCGTCCCACGGCGTCAAGGCGATCACGGTCACCTGCGACGTTACGCGCGAGTCTGAGGTCGAAGCAGCGATTGCCCAGGCAGTGGCGGGTCTCGGCGGCCTCGACATCCTCGTCAACAACGCGGCGTGGCTGG
>CAZNHI010000327.1:0-3570 GCA_964572535.1 uncultured Dehalococcoidia bacterium | reverse complement strand
CTTGCTCACCGCGTTGTCCGTGTGGCGCTGGAACGCCGCCTGCATGCGCACGTGCCACGTCGGCGTAATCTTGTGCGCCGTCACGAAGACGTGCTTCAGGTCATTCGGTACCTCGGGACGATCGTGCAGGCTCCCCCCGGCCGCCAGGTACTCGACCAGCTCCTCCGAGTACACGCCCCGTGCCCGCGCGGCCGCCTCGAACACCTTATTCACCTCCGTCAGGCGCACCGGCTGCGACGGATTGCGCGGGTCCAGGTAGTGAGACCGCGTGAACGCCAGCGCAAACGCCGGCTCGATGCCCCCCGTGCAGTCCGCGATGATGCTCAACGTCCCCGTAGGCGCCACCGTCGTCCGCGTCGAGTTCCGCAGCCTCCGCGGCCCTCGCGCAGTCCGTCCTGAGCCTCGCGAAGGACTCCCAGACTCCCCCTCTCCTCGCAAGGAGAGGGGGCCGGGGGGTGAGGTAACCCCGATGCGCCCGCCTTCGGACCGGCCTGTCGCCTCTCCAGCTTGCCCGATTGCCAGCTTGCCCGATTGCCCTTCGCCGCCTGGCCCGTAGATCGAGCCCTCCCACGCCGGGAAGGTGCCACGCTCGGACGCCAGCGCCTCGGACGCAGCGTCCGCGTGTTCGCGAATGAAGCCCATCAGCCGGTCCGCCAGCTCCAGCGCCGCCTCCGAGTCGTACGGCACGCCCAGCTGAAACAGCAGGTCCGCGAAGCCCATGAGCCCCAGCCCGATCTTGCGCGTCAGCTTCGTCTGTACGTCGATCTCCGGCACCGGATACACGTTCATGTCGATCACATCGTCCAGGAACCGCACCGCCACCGGAATCGCCGCTGCCAGCCCTTCCCAGTCGACTTCTTGCTTCTGGCCGCTTGCCTCTCGCCTCGCAAACCGCGACAGGTTTAACGACCCCAAATTGCAGCTCTCGTACGGCAGCAACGGCTGCTCACCGCAGTTGTGCGCGAGCAGGCCGTTGGCGTCAAAAGCATTGACACCGGGTACCTGCACGTCGAAGACGGCTTCAGTAGTCTCCGCCGTCACGCCGCGCACTCGAGCCACAAAGCGCTCGCGGTTAAGCGAACGCTTGTACCCGGCCAGGAGTGCCTCCAGGCGTGTTCGCTTCGCGCCATCCGCGAAGCCGATGCACTCGGCATACCTCGCCAGGTTCTCGCCCGCCAATACGAGCTCATGCTGAGCTTGCGTCGCGTAAAGGCGCTGCCCGCCACGGCCATCAGGTAGCAGCGTCTGACCCGCGGGGCGTCGTCTCTGATAGATCACGCTCGCGATACCCAGACGGAGCAACATTCGCTGTACGGCCTGCAGAGTAGCCAGATTACTCTGCGCCAGTCGGATGCTGACCCCCTTCGCGTGGTTACCCTGCACTGACCCATCGGCGTCGAACAGGCCCCGCAGGAATCCCAGATAGAAGCTCGAGGATGTCTGCTCCAGCTCCGGCGCAATCAGCTTATGGCCCGGCGCCATGCCTAGCTGCTCCGCAATTCTCTTCACACTGGCGAGGACGAGGACCTCGTTGCCGTGCGGCGTCTTCCGCCAGCCGCTGAAGTCGCTTCGATGCCGCAGCTGTTTCGCGGCTGCCAGTGCTGCCTCCTTAACGCCCCCGGAGCCGGGCGCCTGCGGCCAAACGGCAAGAATCGCCTTGTCGGACTGGAGGTTGCCGTCGCCCAGAAGCAAGCCGATTAAGTAGCCTTCACTCTCCGAGAATGGCCCCGGCCAGCACGGAGCACTCTGCTGATTGCTGAGACGAATCCTGTCGCCGGGGCGCAACTCTCTTAGCGGCGTCCAGCTAACCTCCTGTCTGCCCCTTGTCTGCCTGTCGACCCGAGCCAAAGCATGGTCCGCGGTCAGGCGCAAGCAGAACCCCTCCCTGGTCTCGAGCCGGAATATCGGCCTCACGCCGGTCTGGAAGAAGCCCTCATCCGTGGACGCGTGCTGACCACCCTCAACCGTCAGCACAGCAGCCCTGCCCACCAGATCGACGGCCTGACGCGGTCCGGCCGACGTTTGCACCCACGTATCGCCCGTCACGCACGGATTTGTGGCCTCCATCGCCCCCAGCTGCGGCGTCGGGTTGTCGGCGTTAATCCGGTCCAGGAACACCAGGCCGGGGTCCCCGTTGCGCCACGCATTGGCCACGATCTGGTCGAACACCGCCTTGGCGCGCCGCCGGCCTACCACCTCACCCGTCCGAGGGTTGATAAGCTCGTACTCCTCGTCCGCCTCCACCGCGCGCATGAACGCCTCGTCCACCGCCACCGAGATGTTGAAGTTCGTCAGCGTCGTCATGTCCGCCTTGACGTTGACGAACGCCTCGATGTCCGGGTGGTGCACGTCCAGGATCGCCATGTTCGCCCCCCGTCGGGTCCCGCCCTGCTTGATCGCCTCCGTCGCCGCATCGAACACCCTCATGAACGACACCGGCCCCGACGCCACCCCTCCCGTCGTCTGCACCACGTCGCCCGCGGGGCGCAGCCGGCTGAACGCGAAGCCGGTGCCACCGCCGCTCTGGTGGATCAGCGCCGTCTGCTTCAGCGCATCGAAGATCGAACCCATCGAATCTTCAACAGGCAGCACAAAGCACGCCGAAAGCTGCTGCAGCGGCCGCCCCGCGTTCCCCAGCGTCGGTGAGTTCGGCAAAAACCGCAACGAGCTCATCAGCTCATAAAACCGCTCCTCCCACCCAGACGCAGCGTCCGCCGTGTTGGAGTCCGTTCGTCCTGAGCCCGTCGCAGGACTCCCGGGCTCCCCCCCTCCTCGCAAGGAGAGGGGGCTGGGGGGTGAGGTAACCCCCTCTGGCTTCTCCCCCACGTACCGCGCCTCAGCCTGCGCGATGTTATGCGCCACCCGACGGAACAGCCCCTCCGGTGTCTCGATCAGGTTCCCCGCGTCATCCTTCGCCAGGTACCGCCGTTCCAGCACCACGCGCGCGTTGTCAGAAAGCTCAGAGCCTGCCTTTTTCGTCATGGGCGGCTAGTTTAGCACGAATGCGCTCAAGTGTTCGCCTCCACGCCACCCTCTGTCTGTCGTTTCTGTCTGTCGTTGCGACCCGTCGCCGCAGCGAGGCGAAGTGCATCCTGAGCCTGTCGAAGGGCAACCTCGGTAGCGCTCTCCCGCAGTACCTCAAACTTACATCTGTCGTTGCGACCCGTCGCCGCAGCGAGGCGAAGCAACCTCGGTACACCCCCCGTCCCACCCACAACGCCCTGTTCCGCCACCGAACACCGCGTAGGGGCGCACGGCGGTGCGCCCCTACCCAACCCCCTCAGCCCCCCGTCCAACCCCCAACGCAGCCCAGCAACCTCCCGTCGTAGTCCCCTCTCCACGATGTGGAAAGGGGGTGTCCTTCCTCCCAGGAAGGACGGGGGAGAGGTAGCGCCCCCGCAGTACCGCAAAACTCCCATTCCCATCACCGAACACAAAGCCCCCTCGCCCCGCAGGCTTGTCCTGAGCTCCGTCGAAGGGGAGAGGGGGTTGGGGGTGAGGTAACCCCACCCCGTCCTACACCCAACGCCCGTCACGTTCGCGCACCGCACGTAGGGGCGCACGGCCGTG
>CAZNHI010000326.1:0-3587 GCA_964572535.1 uncultured Dehalococcoidia bacterium | reverse complement strand
GATCACGGAGAAGGGCATCGGCAACGGCATCTCGCTGATCATCTTCGGCGGCATTGTGGCGGGCATCCCATCGCTGCTGCCGAGCATCTTCGACTCCAGCGTCTCATTCTTCGGGATCATCTTGCTGGCGTTGATCGTGCTGGTCGCCGTGTCGTCGATCGTCTTCTTCCAGGAGGCGCAGCGGCGCATCCCGGTGCAGTATTCGCGCACGCAGTTCCGGGGCGGCCGTCAGTACCGGCAGCAGGGCTCGACGCACATCCCGCTACGGATACTCTCGGCCGGCATGATCCCGATTATCTTCGCGTACTCGATCATGCTGGTGCCGTCGTTCATGGGTGAGACGCTGGCGACCTCCAGCGACGGCCTCACGAGCGACATCGGCAACTTCCTGAGGAGCGCCTTCGGACAGCAGAACCTGCCGTATTACCTGGTGGTGTTCCTGTTCGTCGTGTTGTTCACCTACTTTTACACGTTGGTCACGTACGCCCAGCAGAACCTGGCGGAGAACCTGCAGAAGCAGGGCGGCTTTGTGCCCGGCATTCGTCCCGGCAAGCCGACAAACGACTACATCACGCGCGTGTTGGTGCGCATCACGGCGGCCGGCGCGATCTTCCTGGGCGTGATTGCCGTGATGCCGTTCTTAGCGACGCGCCTCACGGACGTCCAGGCTCTGACGATCAGCGGTACCGGTTTGCTCATCGTGGTGGGCGTCGTGCTCGACACGATGAAGCAGCTCGAGGCGCAGCTGATGATGCGCAATTACTCAGGGTTTATCAGATGATGTCGAACTCCGGCGCTACGGGCGCCCCGTGGGGTTGTCTCTCAGGTTCAGCACAATGATCTTGATCATGTTAGGAGCGCCCGGGACGGGCAAAGGGACGCAGGCGAAGCTGCTGATGCAGAAGCGCGGTTGGCTGCACCTTTCGACGGGCGACATGCTGCGCGAAGATGTCATGGCGCAGACGGAGCTCGGCAAGCTGGCGAAGTCCTACATGGACGCGGGCAACCTGGTGCCGGACGAGCTGATGATCAACATGCTGGTCGACCGTATATCACGGCCCGATGTGGAGGGCGGCCTGATCCTGGATGGCTTCCCGCGCACGCTGCCCCAGGCCGTCGCACTGGACGCGGCGCTGGCTGGCGCGGGCAAAGCTGTCGACTTCGCGGTCAACATCGCCGCCCCGGACGAAGAGCTGCTACGCCGTCTCAGCACGCGCTGGATTTGCGAGAACTGCGGCTACATCGCCAACATACAGATGGAGAAGTGCCCGTCTTGTGGCAAGTCGGACTTCCGGCAGCGCTCGGACGACCAGCCCGACAAGGTGCGGGTGCGTCTGGAAAAGCAGAAGCCGCCTGAGGACATGCTGGCGCATTACCGAAGCGCCGGTAAGCTCCGTGAAGTCGATGGCATGCAGTCAATCGAGATGGTGATGCGTGACCTGCTTAACGCAGTTGAAGGTGTGCGCGCGTGATCACGATCAAGTCTGACGAGGAGATCAAGGTCATGCGGGAGGCTGGCCGCGTCGTCGGGCAGACCCTAAGACTGCTGACCGAAGCGGTGAAGCCGGGGCTCGTGGTCAAGGAACTCGACAAGATCGTGCGCAAGGAGTACGCCCGGCGCGGCGTCATCCCGACGTTCCTGGGCTATGCGGAGCCGCCCTACCCGGCGACGGTATGCGTCTCCGTCAACGAGGACCTGGTGCACGGCATCCCCGGCAATCGTGTGATCAAGGAAGGTGACATCGTCAGTATCGACCTCGGCGCCACCTACAAGGGCTTCGTCGGCGACAGCGCCGTGACGATCGGCGTCGGCGAGATCACAGCAGAGGCGCAGAGGCTGATCGATGTTACCCGGGAGTCGCTGTTGCGTGGCATCAAGGCCGCGCGCGCGGGTGTCAGGCTAGGCGTCGTCTCGAACACGATCGGTGAGTACATCGAGAGCGAAGGCTTCGGCGTCGTGCGAGAGTATGTTGGCCATGGCGTCGGGCGGGAGATGCACGAAGAGCCGCAGGTGCCGAACTATGGCCCGCCGGACCGCGGCCCTGTGCTGCGCAAGGGCATGGTGCTGGCGTTGGAACCGATGGTCACCGTGGGCGACTGGCGCACCAAGAAGCATTCGGACGGCTGGACGGTGAGCACGCTGGACGGCAGTCTGTGCGCCCATTTTGAGCACACAATCGCGATTACAGACGGAGAGGCAGAGGTCCTCACTCTCCCGTAAAATGAGGGGCTTGCCTGAACCCGATAGCAGGAAGGTACAATAGAAGGAAACTTCTATAGGCGTCTGACGAAAGGAGCCGATTGATCCTTCCCCGGAAGGATCAATATGCCAAAGAAGGAATCAATCGAAGTCGAAGGGGTGGTCAAGGAGCCGCTGCCCAACGCCATGTTCGGTGTAGAGCTGGCGAACGGGCACCGTGTGCTAGCGCACCTCTCCGGCAAGATGCGGATAAACTACATCCGTATCACCCCGGGTGACCGGGTCCTGGTGGAGTTGTCTCCCTATGACCTGACTCGGGGTCGGATCACGTACCGGCTACGGTAGCCGGCCTTCGAAGAACGGGACAACGGATATGAAGGTTAGGGCCTCAGTAAAGCCGCGTTGTGAAAAGTGCAAGATCATTCGCCGCCACGGCGTGGTGCGGGTCATCTGCGAGAACAAGCGCCACAAGCAGCGCCAGGGCTAGTAGGAGATAACGATGGCACGTATTGCCGGCGTTGACATCCCGAACGAGAAGCGCATCGATGTGTCGTTGCGCTACATCTACGGTATCGGCCCCACGAGTGCCTCGCGCATCTGCGCGCAGACTGGCATTGCCGCCGCGACGAAGACGCGCGAGCTTACAGACGCTGAGCTGACGCGCATCCGCGAACTCCTGGAGAAGGAGTTCATGATTGAAGGTGACTTGCGCCGGGAAGTGCGCCAGAACGTGCAGCGCCTGATCGAGATTAACTGCTATCGCGGCATCCGCCACCGCCGTGGGTTGCCGGTGCGAGGCCAAAGGACCAAGACCAACGCGCGGACGAAGCGCGGCGCGCGACGCACCGTGGCCGGCAAGCGTAAGACCGCGGCCAAGAAGTAAGGGGAGCAGAGGGAATGGTACAGAGGCGAGTTCAGCGCACGCGTCGCCGCGAACGGAAGTCTGTCCCGCGGGGTAAGGCGTTCATCAAGTCGACGTTTAACAACACGATCATCACGCTGACAGACCCCAACGGTAACGTGTTGAGCTGGGGCAGCGCCGGCACGGCCAACTTCAAAGGCTCGCGCAAGAGCACGCCCTTCGCCGCCCAGCTCGCGGCTGAAGGCGCCGCCCGCCGCGCCATGGAGCACGGCCTGCGCCAGGTAGAAGTGCTGGTTAAGGGACCCGGCAGCGGCCGCGAGGCCGCGATCCGCGCCCTGCAGGCCGCCGGCCTGAACGTGCTGAGCATCCGCGACGTAACCCCGATCCCCCACAACGGCTGCCGCGCCCCCAAGCGGCGTCGCGTTTAGGACGTAAAGGAAAAGCATGGCTCGATACACAGGTGCAGTCTGCCGCCTCTGCCGCCGTTACGGCGAGAAGCTCTTTCTCAAGGGCGACCGCTGCTTT
>CAZNHI010000325.1:0-3596 GCA_964572535.1 uncultured Dehalococcoidia bacterium | reverse complement strand
AACGCGCTGGAGCAGGAGCACGCGGGCCTGCGCCGGCGCATCGCCGAGGGCGAGGAGCGCGTCGAGCGCACCAGGCGCGGCGCCGCTGAAGCAGAGGCCGCACTGGCTCGCATCTCAGAGGACGAGAGCCGCGTCCAGACTGAAAGCAGCGACCGTACCAGCAGCCGCCGCGAACTGGTGACGCAGCTCAAAGACGTAGGGCGGGAGTACCAGACGCACCTGGAGCGCTTGGAATTGCTGGACGGCGATATCGCGGAGGCTGAGCAGGAACGACACGGCCTCGCCTCCATGGTCGAAAGCGCCCACGAGGCGGTCCAGCGCCTGGAACGGGATGCCTTGCAGATTGAGGCGCAGCTCGGACAGCTGCGTGCGCGCGAGGCGATGTTACGCAGCCTCCAGAGCGTGCAGGACGGTATCGATTCGGGTGCGCGCTTCCTGCTGGGCGAAGAGGACAGCGACCAGCGCCAGCAGGCCGTCGAGGGGCTGATCGGCCTCGTGCAGGACATCGTGCGCGTGCCGCCGGGGCTGGAGCGCGCCATCGAGGCTGCCCTGGCAGAGAACGTGCAGGCGTTGGTCTTCGAAAACCTCTCCGCCGCCCTCAACGCCATCGAGGTGCTGGAGCAGCGTGAAGCGGGGCGCTCGATCATCTACCCGCTGGACACGATCCGCAATTCGCCGCCGCTCAACCTGATGCGCGAGAAGGGCATCATCGGCGTCGCCGCCCGGCTGGTACGCTGCGACAACCGTTTCCGACCCCTGGTCGATGCGCTGCTCGGCCGGGTGATCGTCGTCGAAAGCGTCTCGCTGGCCCAGCAGGTGTTGCGCCGCGGCCTTGGCTCCGTGGTCTCCATGGGCGGCGTGCTGCTGCGACCCAACGGTGCGCTGTCGGGAGGCGTCAGCCGCGCGGCCGTGCAGTCCTTTAGCCGCCAGCGCGACCTGGAAGAGATGCCCGGTGAGATCGAACGCCTGGAAGAGCAGAAGGGCGACATCGAGGTGGCGCTGCGCCGCGATCGGGACAGCTACAGCGGCTCTTACGAAGCCCTGGAACGGCTGGAGCCGCGCGTGCACGAGCTTCGTGAAGAGCGTTCGCGGCTCCAGAACGGCGTTATCGAGAACCGTGGACGATTGATCATGCTGCGCAGCGCGGCCGCCTTGCTGCGAGCCGACCTGCGCAGCGAGGAGGACCAGACGGACTCGCGCGGCCGCCGAGCCCGCCTCGCCGCCGACCTGGAACGCTACGAGGGCGAGGCGCGGCAGATCAGCGAGGCGCTGGAGCAAGACCGCGAGGCCTTCAACCTGATGACGCCCCGCCGCGGCGGTGCGATCGACGCTGTCTCAGAGGCGGCAGCCGCGCATGCAGACCTCGAAGGCGAGGCGAGGTCGCTCACGCGCCAGCTGGAGTTGATAACGGCCAGCCTGGGGCGTACGGACGAGCGCCTACGCGGCCGGGGGGAATCGCTGCTGGCCATCGACGGCGAGCTGGTCGTAATCAACGAGCGCGGGGCTGGGGCCGGCGATCTAACCGAGGCGCGGGAAGAGTTGGCGGGCTTGCAGGGGGAGATGGACCCGGCCGAGGGCGAGCTGACCCACCTCGTCAGCCGCGAGCGCGCCATGCGCGAGCAGCTCGACACTGCCCGCGCGCACCTTCTGGACGCTGAGCGCGCCCAGCTCGAGACGGCGGCCGCGGTGAAGCTGCACCAGGATGAGATCGAAGCGCTGCGCGACACGATCGCCGCAGAGGGCTTCCGCACGGATGGCAACCGCGTTGTGCCCAGCGCCGTGACGCCGCTGGTGGAGCAGCAGGGGCGCATGCCGCCGATCCGAGGCGCCGCTGAGGTGGATGTCGAGACGCTGCGGGGCCGCATCGCTCAGCTGCGCCAGGAGATCCGCGGCCTTGGCCCAGTCAACGAGCAGGCAGAGACCGACTACGGCGAGAGCAAGGAGCGCTTCGACTTCCTCCAGGGCCAGGTCGACGACCTGCAGGGCTCCCAGGAGACGCTGCTCGGCGCGATCGACGAGCTGGAGTCGAACATCCGCGAGCGCCTGAAGACGACCTTCGCGGTCGTGGACAAGGAGTTTCGGCGCTACTTCGAATCGTTCTTCAACGGTGGTCAGGCGCACCTGGCGCTGACCCAGCCGGACGACTACGCCAACACCGGCATCGACATCATCGCGCAGCCTCCGGGTAAGCGCGTGAATACGCTGGCGATGCTCTCGGGCGGCGAGCGCGCGCTCACAGCTCTCGCGCTGCTGTTATCGCTGCTCGAAGCTCACCCGTCGCCGATTTGCGTGCTGGACGAGGTGGACGCGGCGCTGGACGAGACCAACGTAGGGCGCTTCGTCGATGCGTTGCGGGCGTTGGAGCAGAAGACGCAGTTCATCGTGATCACGCACAACCCGCGCACAATCGAGGCGGCAGACTCGATCTACGGCGTCTCGATGGGCGCCGACAACACCTCCCGCATCCTCTCGCTGCGCCTGGACGACCTCAAGAACTAGTCTGACGCGATGCCAGGGTTGCCGCGTGGACTCAACCAGGATCAGGTTGTGAGGGCGTTGGTCCGGGCCGGCGGCCTGGAGGAGAGAAGTTAGAGGGAAGGGAAGTCACAGGCTGGTCTGGATGCCGAGCGCGAAGAGGCCGGTCATCGTGCCTCGCAAAATCAAGACGGGGCTTCTGGGCGGTATCATTAAGCAAGCGGGCCTGAGCTTGGACCAGTTCCTCGGCGCGCTGTGACGGAGGACGGCATGCGAGCCTATACGGTGATTGTTCACGAAGCGGAGCCAGACGAAGGCGGCTTTTGGGCGGAAGTCGATGAACTGCCGGGCTGCTTTGCTTCGGGTGATTCGCTGGACGAGCTTGAGAACGACATCAAAGGCGCAATCGAGACCTACGTGGCTGCCCTTCAAGCGAGAGGCGAGCCGGTACCGGAAGGCCGGGGCTCCGTGGAGGACGATGGGACGAGGCGCTGGGAGATTCATGTCGCCGTGGCGTAGGTCCTTGCGCACACTTGCCATTACATCCCACTCTGAGCTGACGATTCGACATTAGTCAGGAGTCACCCCGCCTTGCCGCTATTCCGTCGCGCCGCGCCCCAGGAGCAGGTCGAAGAGAAGACCGAGGCCGCGCTCGCGCGCACGCGGCGCAGCTGGTTCGGGCGCATCGCCGGCATCCTCGACCGCGGCAGCATCGACGAGGACTTGTGGCTGGAGCTGGAAGAGGTGCTGCTGGGTGCCGACGTGGGTGTGCGTACGTCCGAGAAGATCCTCGCTGCCGTGCGCGGGCGCGTCGAGTCCGAGCACGTCCGTGACGCCGCCGACGTACGTCAGCTGCTGCAGGACGAGCTAGTCGCCATCCTGGAGGCTGTGCCGCTCAAGGGCAAGCTGTGGGGCGAAGACGTGACGTCGCCGCCGCGGCCGGGTGTGATCCTGGTTGTCGGCGTCAATGGCACGGGCAAGACCACCAGCATCGGCAAGCTGGCGCATCTCTACGTCAAGGAGGGGGAGAGCGTGGTGCTGGGCGCCGGCGACACCTTCCGCGCCGCCGCTATCGAGCAGCTAACGGGCTGGGCCAACCGCGTCGGCGCGCAGATCGTGGC
>CAZNHI010000324.1:0-3598 GCA_964572535.1 uncultured Dehalococcoidia bacterium | reverse complement strand
GGTGAGTTGCTGGTACTGACCGAGGACCGCGATGGCCGCGTGCCGCTGGGCGAGCTGCTGCGCGAGCTGGGCGCCAGGGGCATCGTCACGTCGCTGGTCGAAGGCGGCGGCGTGCTGCTGGGGTCGTTCTTCGACCAGCAGCTCGTGGACAAGGTGACGGCGGTGATTGCGCCGCTGATCATCGGCGCCGGGGATGCTCCCGCGGCGGTGGTGGGACGCGGTGCGCAAGTTATGGCCGAGGCGACTCGGCTGCTGGACGTGAGCGTGGAGCGTCTGGGGGACGACATCCTCGTTACCGGGTACCCGGACCGGGCCCAGTTCTGAAGCACTTCCCGTGATTCCCGTAGTCCTCCGGGCGCTCCTGCGGTCGCAACTTTCCTGCCTAACCTCGCCTCAAACGGTTTCCTCATGCGGATAAGCGGATGGTACTCCTCCGGGCAGCCGCGACTTCTAGACGACCGGCCTGGCTGCGCGCATAGAGAAGAGGAAAGGCACGATGGCGTCATCGCCGGGCAGGCGCCAGAAGCCATCGTCGCCCGTCTGCATTTCAGGCAGACGCTGGTATCCGGCAAATGGGAACTCGTGCAGGAATTCGATCTGCAGGCCGGCCCCGACGACAGACGTAATCATCTCGCCGAGACCGTGCGAGAACTCGTACGTGCGGTCGTTTATCAGCTTCGCAGAACGGTCGGCGTAGCTGCCCTCGTTCTCGAAGACCTCAGGCTCGTCTGAGGAGAAGTACGGGTAGCGCAGGTGAAGGCCCGCACCGGGTGCGTCGTCCAGCATACTGCCTGCCGGGTGCCCATCCAGCAGGTAGAAGACGCCACCGGGTTTGACGTAGGACGCCGCGATCTGTGCCCAGCGCGGGAAGTCTGGCAGCCAGCAGGTCACCCCGTACGAGGCGAAGACGATATCGAAGGCGCCGTCCAACGCTTCCCGAAGTTTGTAAATGTCTGATTCGATGAAGCGCGCCTCGATGCCGAGTTCCTGCGCCAGGCCGCGGGCGACCCGAATCGCCTCGGGAGAGAAGTCGACGCCGGCGACGCTGGCGCCTGCGCGGGCCCAGGAGAGTGTGTCCATGCCGAAGTGGCACTGCAGGTGCAGCAGCGTCTTGCCGCGCACGTCGCCCAGCTCTTCCCGCTCTATGCGCGTGAGAGTGGAGCGACCAGCCTTGAAGGCCTCAACGTTATAGAAGGGGGAATTAAAGTGCAGGTCGACCAGCTCGTCCCAGTGGCGCCGGTTCGTCTGTATGTACTCGTCCACGAGCGTCAGTCTAGGCGGATTCAAGGGACACTTCAAAGGTAACGCCGCGCCTCTTATCGCTGCCGGCGCGACCAGGATGCCAGGTCGCAATACAGGATTCGGCTAGAATGGTGGCGGGAGACAGCAATGACGGTGCAGATCGCACGGCGCCTTTTCACTGTTGACGAGTACTGCCTAATGCTGGAGGCCGGCATCCTGCATGAGGACGACCGCGTGGAGTTGCTTGAGGGGGAAATCGTTGAGATGGCGCCAGTGGGTAGCCGCCACGCAGGCACTGTGAAGCGTTTCGTTTCCTTGCTCTATCGCCGGATTGCAGCTGAACAAGCCACAATCTCTGTGCAGGACCCGATAAGACTGAGTGAGACTTCGGAACCCCAGCCTGATATAGCGCTACTTCGACCGCGCGATGACTTTTATGCGGCCTCCCATCCGACCTCCGAGGATATCTTCCTCATCATCGAAGTGGCTGACACCTCTGCTGAAGCCGACCGTGAGCTGAAGCTGCCTCTATACGCCCAGGCGGGAATAGCCGAGGTTTGGATCGTTGACCTGAACTCGGACACTGTAGGTGTGTACCAGGCTCCGGCCTCCGGCCGTTACGTTGAGCGCCGCTCCATAGCACGAGGCGAGAGTGTGTCGCCCGGCGCTTTCCCGGCGGTCCTGCTGACGGTGGACGAAATCCTGGGCTAGCCCGCTCGATTGCCCGATAGCCTGATTGCCCGATAGACTCGCTGCACTAGACATAGTGGGGGCAGGCGCTTGTTCACGGGCATCGTCGAAGAGATAGGGACCGTCCGCTCGATTGAGCCGGGGCGATTGGTGATCAACGCCAAGAAGGTCACCTGGGGCACCAACCTGGGCGACTCGATCGCGGTCAACGGCTGCGACCTCACGGCCGTGTACCTGGACGAGGACGGCTTTTTCACTAACGTGATCGAGGAGACGTACAAGCGCACCAACCTGGGCGAGCTCAAGGTTGGCGACCCGGTGAACCTGGAGCGGGCGCTAACGCTGGCGGGTCGCATCGGCGGGCATCTGCTGCGCGGCGTCATCGAGCACACCGGCTCGTTGATCTCGTTCGAGCCGCAGGAGCACTCGGTAGTGGCGCGGTTCAGGGCGCCGCCCGAGATACTACGCTACGTGATCGTCAAGGGGCCGATTGCCGTGAACGGTGCGTCTTTGACCGTGATCGACAAGGACGCTGAGAGCTTCTCGGTGGGGCTGATCCCGTTCACGCAGGAGCACACGAACCTGATGAATCTGAACCCTAACGATAGGGTAAACTTAGAGTCAGATATCATCGCTCGCTACGTCGAGCAGCTGTTGGACGAGCGGTATCTGGAAGGTCACACCCGCCCGGCAGAAAGGCTCTAAGCAATGGCCACGGCAGCACCCACGACCGGCAAGGCGAAGCCGGAGAAGAAGCGCGACAGCGTGATGGCTTCGGTTGAGGAGGCCATCGCAGACTTCCGCGCCGGCAAGTTCGTGATCATCACCGACGACGAGAGCCGCGAAAACGAGGGCGACCTCGTAATCGCCGCCGAGTTCGTCACCGCCGAGTCGATCAACTTCATGGCGAAGTACGCCCGCGGCCTGATCTGTATGCCCATGACAGGCGAGCGTCTGGACGAGCTGGCCATCCCGATGCAGGTCAGCTTCCAGGACAACGCCTCGTTGTTCGGGACGGCGTTCACGGTGTCTGTTGAGGCTCGGCAGAACGTCACGACAGGCATCTCGGCCGCGGACCGCGCCGAGACAGTCCGGGTGCTCATCGACCCCAACTCGACGAAGCGCGACCTGGCGATGCCTGGGCACCTGTTCCCATTGCGGGCGCGCGACGGCGGCGTAATGGTGCGCGCCGGCCAGACCGAGGCGACTGTGGACCTGGCGAAGCTGTCCAACCTCTACCCGGCGGGCCTGGTCTGCGAAATCATGAACGCCGATGGCACGATGGCGCGTCTGCCGGACTTGAAGAAGTTCGCGCAGAAGCATGGCCTCAAGATCATTAGCGTCGAGCAGATGATCGCCTACCGCCAGCGGCATGAGCGGCTGGTGGAGCGCGTCACAGAGACGGTAATCCCAACGATCTACGGCCAGTTCAGGGCGATCGCCTATCGCAGCATCGTCGACCCGGACGAGCACGTGGCGCTGGTCATGGGCGCCGTTGACGATGGGGAGCCGGCGCTGGTGCGAATGCACAGCCAGTGCGTTACCGGCGACGTGTTCCGGAGTATGCGCTGCGACTGCGGCGAGCAGCTGGAGAAAGCGCTGCAGCTGGTCGGCGAAGAGGGCCGGGGCGTCATCGTCTACATGCGGCAGGAAGGGCGCGGCATCG
>CAZNHI010000323.1:0-3603 GCA_964572535.1 uncultured Dehalococcoidia bacterium | reverse complement strand
CGCGACTCCACAGCGCGGAAGACGCGGCGTCCGAGGTCGTCCAGGCGTTGCCGGTAGCGGTCGATGTCCGCGGCACAACGCCCCGCGCGTGCGACCAGAGCCTCGACACCGCTGCGCTCGCGGTCGAGCCGCTGCTGCATCGTCCCGACCGCGAAGACGACGGCGCCGCGTATTTGCGAGGCGATCTGGGAGGCCTCCTGCGCCACCAGCTCGGCGGCGGCCGAAGGCGTCGGGGCGCGCAGGTCGGCGACGTAGTCGCAGAGGGTGACGTCGGTCTCGTGGCCGACGGCGGAGACGACCGGCACCTGAGATGCGAAGACGGCGCGCGCCACCGGTTCCTCGTTGAACGTCCACAGCTCTTCTACGGAGCCGCCGCCGCGCGCCACGATGATCACGTCGATGCCTGGCTCGCGGTTGAGCCGCTCGATGCCGGCGACCACGCCAGAGACAGCGTCGGGGCCCTGCACGGGCGTGGGTGAGAGGACGACCTCGCTCAGGGGCCAGCGGCGGCGCAGCACGTTGCAGATGTCGTGGAACACGGCGCCGGCGGGTGACGTGACGACACCGATACGGCGCGGGAAGGGAGGCAGCGGTCGCTTGCGGCTCTCGTCGAACAGCCCTTCTTCCTCAAGCTGCTGGCGCAGGCGCTCGTACTGGGCGTGTCGCAGTCCGACGCCTTCCGGCTGGACGAAATCGACGACGACCTGCAGCTCGCCGCGCGCTTCGTAGACCGTGACGCGTCCGTGGACGATGACCTGCGAGCCCTGCGTCAGGTGCTGAGCGACACGCGGCTGCTTCTGCATGGTGTTTCGGAAGAGGACGCCGCGCAGCTGGGAGGCCTCGTCTTTGAGTGTGAAGTAGGTGTGTCCGGAGGGCTGCGTGCGTGGGCCGGAGACCTCGCCGGAGATCCAGACGTCGCTGAGGACGATGTTGCTCTCGAGCAGCTCGCTCAGGTAGCCAAGGGTCTGGGAGACGGAGAGGACCTGCATGCTGCGAGTATACGGTTGGAGTGCAAAGTGCGGAGTTCAGAGTGCAGAGTGCAGAGTGCATGGCGCCAGAGAGGGATGAAATGGGAAGAATCGGGAGGTGAGATACACCGGGCTGAACGCCGGGGCAGCGGAGAACGGTCAGGCGCTGGCGGCGATGTTACGAATTCGTGATTTTACAGGCAAAGCGGGTAGACAAGTGATCAGATTGCCACTTATACTGCCGAAGGCTGTGGCGGGCCGTAGGCACATCGCTCGACCAGCGGCGGAATGGAGTCAATTACTTGCCCCGCCGGCTCCAATCCGTTGTTTCGCAGTCCTGGTCGAGGACAGCATGGCTACGGTTCTCCTCCTCAACGGACACCAGCGGTCCGTCACAGCTGCCAATCCCCCCAATTCTCGGCTGACGCGCTGCGCATCTCTTTCGCTCTGCTCCGCGCGCGTTGGTGGTGAAGGCATGGGGGACACCCCCCATGCCCCCCGGCAGGGTTGCACCCTGCACCGGCTTTCGCGCGCCGACAGCTTGTGAGACGCAGTAGCGCTCTGCAAGGCATGGTGAGCTTGTCGAACCACGCGGCGGTGGCGCCCTTCGATCCTTCGACTGGCTCAGGACGGACAGGCTCAGGATGCCTAACGTAGTGCTTTAAGCGTTGAAGGGGAGTTAGCGGCAGGCGGGCTCGAAGCTGGCAGTGGGCGCGTCTCCGGGCAGGAAGTTGTCGAATAGCACCTCACCCGAGGATGTATCGAGAACGGCGTAAGAGAGACGACGGCCGTTAGCCAGGTCGCGCGCGTCGCCGCCGGAGCCGGGGTTGATCACCAGCGCCCGGCCCACGCGCTCTGCCATCTGCGTGTGCGTGTGCCCCAGGATGACGTAGTCGGCCTCGAAGCCGGCGAGGCGCTGCAGCTCCGGCGAGCCGGGGAAGACGTAGGCCTGGTAGGGCTCAAACGGCGTGGCGTGCACCATGACCAGCCGTTTGCCGCCAACATCCACCTCGATGCTCAGAGGCTGCGCCGCCATATACTCGACCAGGTCCTGGCGCACGTTGGCGGCGCCGCGGGCGCGCGCGCCCTGGGGACCGAGCAAGACGCTCTCATGGTTGCCGAGGACGTAGCGGGCGCCGCGCTCGCGCAGCAACTCGATGACCTCGTTGCTGAAGCGGTACTCGTAAACCGAATCACCGGCGCAGAGGAGCTCATCCACCTCGCCCATGCGCTCGAAGGCGAGCCGCAGGGCGCCGGCGTTGCAGTGCACGTCAGATACGATGCCGATTCGCACGCCTTAGGCTAGCACGAGGGCGACCGAACACCCCCGGTTGAAACCGTGGGCAAGGCTGGGGTTATCTACTCGACCGTTACGACTTTGGCCAGGTTGCGTGGCTGGTCGACGTCGCAGCCGCGGCGCCTGGCTATGTGGTAGGCCAGGAGCTGCAGCGGGACCGCAGTGACCAGGGGTTGCAGCAGAGAGGGCGCGTTGGGGACGTAGAGCACGTCGCGGGCGTTCTCCGCGATCGCCGTGTCTCCCTCGGTGGCGATGACGAGGACGATGCCGTCGCGGGCGCGCACTTCCTCAATGTTGTTGAGCATCTTGCCGTAGTGCTCATCCTGCACGGCGATAGCGACCACCGGCATGTGCTCATCGATCAGCGCGATGGGGCCGTGCTTCATCTCGGCGGCGGGATAGCCCTCCGCGTGAATGTAGCTGACCTCTTTGAGCTTGAGCGCGCCCTCCATGGCCATCGGGTACTGGAGGCCACGTCCGAGGAAGAGGAAGTGGTCGTAGTCCGCATAGCGTTGGGCGAGGGCGGCGCAGGCCTCGTCCAGCTTCAGGGCCTGGCCCACGAGCTGGGGCATGCGCGCCAGGTCGTCGAGGGCGGTGGCGAGCATTTCGGGTCGCAGGTAGCCGCGCTGGTGTCCCAGGTGGCAGGCGAGCAGGTAGAGCGCGACCATCGAGCCGACGTAGGTCTTGGTCGAAGCGACGGCGACCTCAGGGCCGCAGCGCATGAACACGGTGCCATCCGCGATGCGGGTGGCCTGAGAACCCGGCGTGTTGCAGACCGCGACCAGTTTGGCGCCGCGCAGGCGCGCTTCGTGCATCGCTGCCAGGGTGTCGACGCTCTCACCGGACTGCCCGACGGCGATGACTAGGGTGGAGGCGTCCAATACAGGCTGGCGGTAGCGAAACTCGGAGGCGTTGTCGGCCTCGGCGGGCAGGCCGGAGAGGCGTTCGATATAGGCCCGGCCGATACAGGCTGCGTTGTAGCTGGTGCCCATGCCCAGCAGCACGACGCGCCGTAGCGATGCGATGTCTGACTGGCTGAGCCCGAGGTCGGGCAGGGTTACGGACGGCGGCTCGAACTCGAAGGCGCCGCGCAGGGTATCGAGCACTGCCTCCGGCTGCTCCGCGATCTCCTTTGCCATGTAGTCCGGGTAGGCGCCCTTGCCCGCGACGTAGGAGCCGGCGTCCAGCAATTCAGGCGTCTTCTCCAACGCGAGCCCGTCGATGCGCGAGTACGAGGCGCCGTCTGGGGTTACGCGCGCCATCTCGCCGTCCTCGAGGAAGACGACGCGATGCGTGTGCGCAACGACGGCCGGCAGGTCGCTGGCCACGAACATCTCG
>CAZNHI010000322.1:0-3619 GCA_964572535.1 uncultured Dehalococcoidia bacterium | reverse complement strand
ACGGCGGCGTCCGGGTGAGCCGCGGCGACTTCACGGGCCTTGGCGAGCGCGAGGGCGCGCGCTAGAGCTTCGGGGCGGGAGCGCGCGATGGCGTCCTCGTCCACGGAGGACGGGACGACCTCGAAGTCGAAGCCGAGGGCGGTGAGCAGCTCGCGGCGGCGCGGAGAGCCGGAGGCGAGTACCAGGCGTGTTGACGCTCGAAGGGGGGAACCAACTGGTCCGCCCCCTTTCATCGGCTCTGGTGACAAAGGAATGGCTAAGTCCGATTCGCGAACCACATCTCCGGGGCTCCGACGACGCCCAGGGACTGCATGGCGGACTTCAGCGCGTCGCTGCCGGCAAAGGCCTTGGCCGCTTCCATCGAGTCAAACTCGTGGTAGAGAGTGATGTCGTTGGGGTTGCCGTCTGCCTGGTAGACGCCGTGACTTGTGACACCCATCGACTTCCTCATCTCGTCGAATTCGTCATAGCCTTTACGCCACGCGTTGTAGTCTCCGACCGTGTGTCTCGCAAAGAGTGTTGCCATTGCGCTGGTCCTTTCGAAGCTAATTGCCGGTGATTTCTCACTAATCAGTCTATTCGGTGGTGGTTGTGGCGAACAATGCGGCGTCCGCTAACGTTCTCCTAAGAACTCGGCGGGGCCGCTGACGCGGGCGCTTCTCTCAGCCTCAGGTTGGCGACGCACTCGATGTGGTAGGTCTGCGGGAACATGTCCAGCGGTGTCACGTCCAGGAGCTCGAAGCCGCCATCGACCAGCAGGCGCAGGTCACGGGCCAGCGTGGAGGGGTCGCAGGAGACGTAGACCAGCTTGGGCGAGGCCAGGCGCAGGATGGCGTTGATCACGTCCGGGTGGCAGCCAAGGCGTGAGGGGTCGAGGATGACGGCGTCGGGCTTGTCGTCCAGCTCCGGCAGTACGTTTTCTACCTTGCCCAGGAGGTTGCGCACGTTAGGGAGGTCGCGGAGGTTGACCTCGGCGTCCGCGACGGCGGCGGGTGACTCTTCGATGCCGATGACTTCGCGCACGTCCGCCGCGAACAGCGCCGCGAAGGTGCCAACGCCGGCGTAGGCGTCGAGCAGCAGCTCGTGTGGCTGCGGGTCCAGCTTCTGGCGTACCAGCTGTGCGAGACGCTCTGCCTGCTGGGTGTTCGACTGGAAGAAGGAGGCCGCCGAGACCTGGAACTCGTGGCCGAGCAAAGATTCGCGGTAGGTCTTCTGGCCGGGCGGGGCAGAAGGGACGCGATCGGTCATGTCGGGCTGGATCATGAGGTCGCCGGTGTTGACGCCGACGCGCAGCTCCACCTGGTGGAGGCCGGCGCCCTTCCCCTGGAAGAGGGTGACCATCTCGTTGATGCGCGGGTGGGCGATGAGGCAGGTCTCGATGGGCAGGAAGCGGTGGCTGCCGCGGCGCATGAAGCCGATGTCGCCGAGGCGGCCGGCGCTGAGGCGCAGGTGGTTGCGGTAGCCCCAGGGGTCTGCAGCGGGGATGGTCTCGTTGACGGGCTGCGACTCGAATTTGCCGATGCGCCGCAGCTGCTCCTGGACGACGTGGCGTTTGAGCTCCAGCTGGCGCGGATAGGAGACGTGCTGCCAGTGACAACCGCCGCAGGCGCCGAAGTACTGACAGGGCGCCTCGACGCGGTCAGGCGAGGCTTTGAGGACCTCGACGACGCGGCCGCTGGCGAAGCCGGCGTTGCGCTTGTAGATCTCGACGACGACCTCTTCGCCGGGGATGCCGTACTCGACGAAGACGACCTGGTCGTCGAGGCGGCCGATGGCGTGGCCTTCGTAGGCCATGTCGGTGAGGGTGAGGGTGACGCGCTCAGGCTCGTCCAGGTAGCCGCCGCGTCTGCGGTATTTTCTTGGCATGCTTACGGGTTACCACATCGCGGGAGGTAAGGCCAGCGGAGGTTGCTGTCAGCGGATGGGGAGCGGATAAGCGGATGGGGTTGGACTGGGCGCGAGGCTTGTAGCTGTTGCTCGGAGGTCGGGGTAGTTTAGGGGGCTTGACCTCTCCCCCGGCTGCGGCCAGCCCCTCTCCAGAGCCTGGAGAGGGGGACTGGTTCGGAGGGCCTGTCAGCTGGACCAAGGGGTGAGGTTCTGCAGAGCTTGCTGTCAGCGGATAGGGAGCGGATAAGCGGATTGGGTTCGAGTCAGTGCGAGGTGTCTGGCTGTAGACAGGTGCTGGGTGGTTGAGGGGGCTTGACCTCTCCCCCGGCTGCGGCCACCCCCTCTCCCAGATTCTGGAGAGGGGGCGAAATTCGGACGACCGTCTATCGCTGGAGATGACCGGGGTGAGGTCTTGCGAGCCGAGAATCGAGGCGCTTCCAAGCGGCGAACTGATGACGGTTCGGTACCGCTTCGAATGAAACTGCAATCTCCGGATCGGTATAAAGTAGATGCTAGCGATTCTGTCGAATGCGCTTTTGCTGCTAGCCTGTGGCTTGTAGGCAGTCAATGAACTGGAGGGGTCGTGACGGTTATGGAAGATCGACGGAAGGCGTTTTGGGTGTCGCTGAAGCTGTTGCCGGCGCTGGCGCTGGGACTCGGAGTGCTTGCGGTGATCCTGACCGCGAGCGGCGAGAGAGCAGACGCGGCGTCAGTGGCGGCAACGCTGAGGGCGGGGAACAGCGGCAAGTGCCTGGCGGTTTACCCCGGGGACTTCAGCAACGGCGCGATTGCCTATCAGTGGACCTGTGGCTCTGGCAACAACATCGAGATTGAGGACGCCGGCGGGGGATATCACTACATCAAGTTCCTGCACAGCGGGAAGTGTCTGACGGTGAATGGATACGCCTGGTGGGACGGTGCCACGCTAGACCAGTGGGACTGCCAGGGGCAGCCGAATCAGAAGTGGACGGGCAATTTCATCGGGGGGGTCTATGAGCTGCATTCCAGCCAGGCGAACCCGACGAAGTGCGTTACGGTGCATGGGGAGAGCAAGGTCAACGGCGCGTGGGTGAACCAGTGGCAGTGCCTGTACCAGTCCAACCAGGCGTGGATACTGGAGAACGTGGAGGCGACGCCTACGCCGACGCCGACGCGGACCTCGACACCGACGCCGACCGGGACGGCTACTCCGACTAACACGCCAACCAACACGCCGACGCCAACCGCGACGCCGGCTACGCCGGGGCCTTGACGCCTTAGCATCGCGTCATTGTTCCTGTCAGCGGATGGGGAGCGGATAAGCGGATTCTGGCTGAACCGAGCGCGAGCGCCGTAGCTGTTGCTCGGTGGCCGGGGTAGTTAGGGGTAAACCTCTCCCCCGGCTGGCGCCACCCCCTCTCCAGAGGCTGGAGAGGGGGGAAATTCGGACGACCGCCTATCGCCGGAGACGACCGGGGTGAGGTTCTGCGGAGCTTCCTGTCAGCGGATGGGGAGCGGATAAGCGGATGCCACGCTCTCGAACCTGGTTTAGGCCATCTCCATCTCGTGGAGGTCCGGGCTGAGGTGCAGAGGGGCGTCGCACTGGGACTGGACCTCTGCGGCGGTCCAGCCGGGCGCCATCTCTTCGAGGACGAAGCCGTCGGGGTCGACGCGGATGACGGCGATGTCGGTGAAGACCTTTTTGACGACGCCCACGGCGGTCAGCGGGTAGGTGCATTCGCGCACGATCTTG
>CAZNHI010000321.1:0-3620 GCA_964572535.1 uncultured Dehalococcoidia bacterium | reverse complement strand
TACAGTTCGTGGCGGCCGCCGAACTCGCTGCCGATGGCGTCCCAGAGCAGCTTCATCAGCTTGACGCGCTGTTCGGCGCTGTAGCCGTTGGAGCCGCGCACGTACTGGTCGATGAAAGGCCGGATCTCGGGCGTGTTGAAGTCGAGCGCGCTGGAAGGCATGTAGATCAGCGCGCTGGCCATGACGTTCTCGATGATCTCCTTGATCTTCGGGTAGGCGATGCTGGCCATGACGCGGTAGCTCATGCCGTAGTCGAGGTTGGGCAGGACGTAGCCCTCGGTCCAGGGAGTGGGCGCGCGGGCCATGGCGTCCGTGAGGCCCCAGAACAGGTTGCGCCAGGCCAGCACTTCGCCAACCTGCGCTTGCACGCCGCGAAAGTCCTTGACGCCGGTAGCTTCGATGCCCTTGAGCAGCAGCCCAGCGATAAAGTCGAGCTTCACGGCGAGGCGGGTGCAGCCGTGGAACATGAACTGCGGCAGGAAGCCGGAGCGGGGGAAGAAGTTGTTTACCTTGTCCAGGTCGCCGTAGGCAAAGACGTTCTCCCAGGGCACGAACACCTTGTCGAACACGAGGATGGAGTCGTTTTCGTCCAGGCGGCTGGAGAGCGGGTAGTCAAAGGGCGTGCCCATCGTGGCGGCGGTCATTTCGTAGGAGGGACGGCAGAAGAGCTTCACGCCGGGGGCGGCCGTCGGGACGATGCAGACCAGGGCGAAAGGCTTCGTCTGGATCGGCAGGGCGCCGTTGTGGGCGATGAAGTTGTAGTGCGTCAGGGTTGAGGTGGTCGCGACGACCTTGGCGCCGGTGACGATGAGGCCGCCATCAACCTCCTTCTCGACGTGCATGTAGACATCGCCTACCTCGTCGAGGGGTTTGTTGCGGTCGACGGGCGGGTTGACGATGGCGTGGTTTACGAAGGAGACCTCCTCCTGCGTCTTTTTGTACCAGAAGCGGGCGTTAGCCTGGTAAGGCTCGTAGTACTCGGTGTTGGCGCCCAGCGTCGCGAGAAAGGCAGCCTTGTAGTCCGGGCTGCGGCCGATCCAGCCGTAGGAGAGCCGCGACCAGGCAGCGATGGCGTCGCGGGCCGCCACCAGCTCCTCGGCGTTCTTCGAGGGCTTGAAGAAGCGGTGGGTGATGCCGCCGTTCCCTGTATCGGTGGGGGTGGTAATCACCTTTTGCTGTTCGGGGTCGTGCAGGGCGTCGTAGAGGCGGGCCACCATGCGCGCCGTGTTGCGGAAGGCGGGGTGCGTGGTGACATCCTTGACACGCTGCCCGTAAATCCAGACCTCGCGGCCGTCCCGTAGGCTTTCGAGGTACTCCTGCCCGGTGTAGGGCCGGTTGCGTGTCCCAGTAGCGCCGTCCGACATATGAATCCCTCCCCGTGCTTTGTCGCGGTAGGGATTCTACATGCGATTCGCCCGCGTGCGGGAAGCGGGCGGAGCTGACTTCACGTTATCCGGCTGAACTTCGCCGGAGAACGAGTATCCGTTCGATCTCAGTCCGGTGAGGAGGCGCCGACGCCGGGGCCGTCGTGGGCAAACGGAGGCGGGAGCGGCCGCGCCTTTCTCGGCACGCCGCCGGCGGCCTCCAGGGGGACGGCGATGGCCGCAAGCTGAGCAATCACGTCGTGGACGTCCTGCGTCTGCGGGATAACGCAACGTAGATCGGTCACGCCATCAGCTGCGAGGGCGGTAACGGCGGCCTGGCAGTCTTCCAGGGAGCCAAATACCTGTGCTTCGACCGGGAAGCTGGCTACACGGCTATCCATCTCGGCCCGCGCCAGCGCTTCTACGAGTGTCCTGCCGATGGAAAGGGCGACTGTTCGCTGCCCGGTTTGACTGCTATCAGCCATGACCAGCACAGCGGCCTTCTGCACACTCTGACGGACCAGCGCGGCAATCGCTTCGTCCGCAGCCCAAACGGCGTCGATTCCGACGCGATCGCAAAGGACAGCTAGAGCAACCGCAGTGTCCGGGTCGGGTGGCAACACCACGCCGATTCGCAGGAGGCGACCCCGCCGCGCTAAGGCATCGGCCATTAACGCTCCCTGGAGTTGTCTCCGATAGATTTCGCGAGGCCGCGACAATCCAGGCGCCCAGCGCAGACTGGGAACCGGTGGAGAGCCACGCGCACGTGACCGCTAGAACTGGATCGGGACATTGGGCGCAAGCCCGCGGGCGATCAGGGCGGGCAACTCCGGCGACGCGTTCTCCCAGACCAGTAGCATCGATCGCTTGGGTGAGTAACCCTGGTGGCGAATATCGCCGGGCATGGCCGCGACGTCGCCGGCTCGCATGACCGCCTTGGCGCGTGCGGCGCCTGTGTCGCGGTCCTCGACCACCCAGCGGATCTCATCCGAAAGCTGCACGAACCATTCGACGCGGTCGTTGCCATGGATGACCGGCAGGATGTACTCCTCCGTCGTCGGGCAATAGAGGCTGTTCTTGCAGACGCTGACAACGGAGGGGTTCCAGGTAACGTCGCTGCGCGACAGGTAGGCGTAGAGGTTGAAGGAGCTGACCTCGCTCTCGAAGCCGGGCTCCGCTTCCACCAGGGGCTCCTCCTGGGTCACGTCGGCGAACATGCGGTTGATTGGATGAGTCGCGTCGGTTCGCAGCGGCTCGTCGCCGGGCACGCCGACCATACGTCCGGCCGTAACCCGATGCCTGGTCACGGCCTTGGTGTTGGAGCCGCGCTTGACGCCGAAGGGCTTGCCCGTCTCCGCTGGGCTGGCAAATGGATCGAAGTCCTCTGACGTCCAGTCGTCCAGCATCGCCTTGAAGGTCTCTTTGATCAGGGGCGTGTCGAACCGCTCATCGTAGGCAACCTCCGCCTTGCGATAGGCGTCGTTGTAGAGGCCGGCGAAGAGGTCGACTGTGCCGTAGTGGTTAACGGTGCCGAGAACGCCGTCGAAGTTGACGATGCCGTAGAAGAACTCCCAGGCGACGTCGCGCTGCAGGGCGCGCAGAAAGCCGTCGACGCTCAGCAGGTGGTGGCCGCCCGGCCAGGTGACGTGGGCGAAGTACTCGTCGCGAGCGAAGTGGAAAGCACCCAGGTCGTAGTCGTTGTAGCCGAACTGGTTGGGTCCGGAGGCTTTGACGGAAACAGACTCAGTGGTCGAAGCCATTTCTAATCTCCTCGTGTTAGACAGATGTCTGACCAACGCTCGATCGTGTCGTCGCCCAATATCGTTTGGAGCAGGATGGCGGCGGGCGCGTCGGCGTGGAACTGATAGGCGCTGTTCGCGGGCAGCAGCGTCATGTGGCCACGACCCGCTACGACGCGGCCCATGCGCTGACCTTGTGGCTCGCCATCGATCCGGACGGAGCCGGCCTTGTCTGCAGGAACGGCTGGCGTGTCGAGCTTCACGAAGCGAACCTCGACGGTGCCGTCCATGACCAGGGCGAACTCGTCGTGGGCGCACGTGCGCCACTCCGACGTGCCCTCGGCGCGGATCGCCTCGAGCACGTACTCCATGTTCTTGCCAACGGCGACCTTCTCGTAGGGCTTTGATTTCGAGGCGACCTCGAAGATGTTCGAGAAGGCGTAGCGCTTGGGGTCGTCGTTGATGATCTCGAGCGAGCCCTTGCGGTAATCGGCCAAGGAGCCGAACTCCGTCTTGT
>CAZNHI010000320.1:0-3632 GCA_964572535.1 uncultured Dehalococcoidia bacterium | reverse complement strand
GGAACCACTCGTACAACGGCAGCTCCGGCTGCTGCTCCGCCGGCCCCATGTAAATCCAGACGACCCCGCCGAACTCCGCCGAGGGATAAGCCCGTACCCGCACCTTGCTCTTGAAATTCGATTCTGCGGGCTCCGACGGCATGTCGACGCAGGCGCCCGTCCTGTCGAACTTCCAGCCGTGATAGACGCAACGCAGCCCCGCCTCTTCGTTGCGGCCGAAGAACAGCGACGCGCCGCGGTGCGGGCACGCCTGCGCCACGAAACCGGCCTTACCCGCCGTGTCACGGAAGGCCACCAGTTCCTCGCCCAGGATGCGCAACCGGATCGGAGGACAGTCGGCCTCGGGCAGCTCGGACGGCAGCAGCGCCGGCAACCAGAAGCGCCGGAACAGCTCGCCCATCGGCGTCCCAGCGCCTGTTTTCGCGAGCATTTCGTTGTCCTGGGCGCTGAGCATGGTTACCTCCGGACGGCTTGGATTCCTCCCAGCATTATTCGTCGCTGCCCCTGATTGTCAAACCAACACCTCGGGCCGGGCACAAAAACGAGAACTTCTATGCCTGCATAGAGCCTGCCAGGCACCATGTCTGAGTCTGATCGCCTATAATCCTTCGCATGGCACGAAATGTTAGCGACACACGAACGACAGCTGGTATGCCCGCGGGCATGCTGCCGTCTTACATCCCCATGGATCTCACGCCTTTCCAGCGCAAGGTCATCCTGACCGGCACGCTGCTCGGCCTGCTCGTCTCCGCCGTCAACCAGACCACCGTGAGCACCGCCCTGCCCCGCATCGTCGGCGACCTCGGCGGGTTGCATCTATTCAGCTGGGTATTCACCTCCTTCATGCTCACCAGCACCACGGTCGTGCCGCTGGCCGGCAAACTCTCAGACATCTTTGGACGCAAGCCCTTCTTCCTCGGCGGCATTACCATCCTGCTGATCGCCTCCGCCCTCGCGGGCACCTCCGGTAGCATCGAGGAGCTGATCGTCTGGCGTGCCGTCCAGGGCGTCGGCGCCGGCATGCTCATGGGCAACGCCTTCGCCATCATCGGGGACCTCTTTCCGCCGGCTGAGCGCGGCAAGTACCAGGGCTTGTTCACGGGCGTCTTCGGCCTCGCCAGCGTCCTCGGACCAACACTCGGTGGCTACCTGACCGACCACGTCAGCTGGCGCGCCATCTTCTACATGAACATCCCCATCGGCGTCATCGCCTTCTTCCTGCTCTGGCGCTACTACCCCCGCAAGGCCGCCGGCGGCGCCCGCCGGCCCATCGACTACACCGGCGCGGCCCTCCTCGGCGCGACAACCGTCCCGCTGCTGCTCGCCCTCGTCTGGGCCGGCGGCGAGTTCGCCTGGACCTCCGTCGAGATCATCTCGCTCTTCACCCTCTCCGGCGTTGCGCTGGTCGTCTTCCTCTGGAATGAATCTCGCGTCGAAGAACCGATCATCCCGCTCATGCTCTTCCAGAGCCGCTTCTTCGCCGTCGCGACCTTCCTCTCGTTCATCACCGGTATGGGACTGTTCGGCGCCATCAACTACATGCCCATGTTCGTGCAGGGCGTCCTCGGCACCTCCGCCTCGAACTCCGGACTCGTCACCTCGCCGATGATGCTGACCATGGTCGTGGCCAGCACCGCCTGCGGCATCGTCGCGACCCGCATCGGGCGCTACCGGCCTTTCATCATCACCGGCAGCGCCCTGATCAGCCTGGGTATGTTGCTGCTCACCCGCCTCTCCATCGACTCCAGCTCGATGGCCGCGGTCGGCGCGATGGTCGTCATCGGCCTTGGCATCGGCTCCTCCATGCCCATCGTCAACCTCATCCTGCAAAATAGCGTGCCCCATCATCTGCTGGGCGTAGTCTCGTCCTCAGCCCAGTTCTTCCGTCAGATCGGCGGCACGCTCGGCGTCGCTGTTTTCGGCACCCTGGTTACCAACAACCTGCAGGATTCCCTCAACCGCGAGCTGGGCTCAGACCTCATCGCCCAGACGCCACCCAACCTCCTCAGTACCCTCGAGGAGCCCCGCACACTGCTCAACCCCGACTCCCTCGACCGCCTCGAGGCCGGCTTCCTCGCCCTCGGCCCCCAGGGCGCCGAGCTCTACACGCGCGCCGTGGACGCGATGCGCATCGCCCTCTCAGACTCCCTTGGCATCGTCTTCCTGGCCAGCGTTGTCGTTACCGGAATCGGGTTCCTTGCCAGCTTCCTCATGCCGGAGCCTTCGCGGCCGCTGCGCAACTCCTGGTCCGAGCCCGAAGAAGAGGGCAAGGCCGTGGCCTCTCACACGCCCGACGCCGGCCGATTCGAAGGAGAACCCGCCTCGTGACCGACTCCCTCCAGCGCGCCCACGAAGCCTACTTTCACGCCCTCGCCGTGATCGACCCGCTGCGCCTGCGCTTCTGGGACAGCCGCGGCGCCACCACGACGCAGCTCCGCGTCATGTACGAGATCCGCAAGAAGTCTGAGCCCTCCACCGGCGAGCTGGCCGAAGAGCTACACGTCCGCCCCGCGACGCTCACCGGCCTCGCCGACCGCCTGGAGCGCAACGGCTTCGTGCACCGCTGGACCGACGCCACCGACCGCCGCGTCGTGCGCATCGGCCTTTCCGAAGAGGGCAATGCGCTGCTGGATGAGGTCTTCGCCGCCGCGCGAGACTACCTCAGCCCGATCTTCGCGCGTATGGGGGAAAAGGCCCGCGACGAGTTCACGCGCGCCCTTGAAGGCTTCGTCGCAACCGCCGCCGCCGTCCAGCCCGCTCCCGTCCCCGTCGAATAGCGACCCGTCTTTCGTTGCGAGCCAGCGCGCTGCTGCGAAGGCGAACACCCGGCCCTCTCAAGCCCGTTCGTCCTGAGCCTGTCCAAGGACGCGAGTCTCGACTGGATTTCGCGTTCAGCCCGCCGGCGTATACAGCGCGAAGCTGCAGGATTCATCCTGCCGGGTGCCTAACACACCCACCTAGGTCTGACAGCTGAAGACTGCGAGCCGCCTACATCAGCAGGTAAGGCCGCCCCAGCAACTCCGCCACGCGCTCCAGGAACCGCGCCGCCGGAGCCCCGTCCGTCACACGATGGTCGAACGTCAGGCTCAGCGTCGTCGCCTGCCTCTTGACTACGCTCTCCCCCTCGAACGCCGCCACGTCACGCACGCGCCCGACGCCGAGGATCGCGGCCTGCGGCGGGTTGATGATCGGCGTGAACGCGTCGACGCCCGTCCCCTCCAGCGACGACACCGTAAACGTGCCCCCCGTAACATCGTCCGGGCGCAGCTTGTCCTCGCGCGCCTTCTCGCTCAGCTCGCGCAGCGTCTTCGCCACCATCTGCAGCGACATGCGGTCCGCAGCGCGCACCACCGGCACGATCAGCCCCGCGTCCTGGTCCACCGCCACGCCTACGTTCACCTCCGGCGACATCACGATCTGCCCGCCATCGAGGCGTGAGTTGAGCTGAGGGTGCTCCTTGAGCGCCAGCGCGCACGCCCGCACGATCAGCGCCGTCAGCGTCACCACCACGCCGTCCTTGCGCCATTCGCGGTTGAGGCCGTGCACCATGTCCAGCGCCGCATCCACCTGCGTCTCGCTGGTCAGCGTCACCTGCGCCATCGAGTCCAAGCTCTCGCGCATTCGCTCGCCTA